>CAMMMG010000014.1 GCA_946497925.1 uncultured Mycoplasmatota bacterium | reverse complement strand
AGACTAGCCTTTCACGTTAAATAAGAAAGGAGGAGTCGAGATTTGTCTACTCGACAGTGATAATATATGGATAATTACGAAAAAGAAGTTAATAAAAATGTTAAAAGAAATGAAAAATTTCTTTTAGAGTTTGAAAAGTCCTTAGAAGATAAAGGATTAACTGATAAGACAATAAAAAAACACGTAAGTAATATGGAGTTTTTTCTAAATGATTTTTTAAATTATTATGAACCTACTAAAATGGAAGATGGTCCTTTAGAAGTATATACATTTTTAAGTGACTGGTTTATTAGAAAATGTATGTGGTCTAGTAAAACATCTATCAAAGAAAATGCTTCTAGTATTAAGAAGTTTTATAAGTGTATGAGTGAGAATAACCATATTAGTAATGAATTATATGAAGAGTTATGCAAAGATATAAAAAATAATATGGATTATTTTTTAGAAGTTATGGATGATTATGATAATGAAGTTTTTAGTTATCCATTTTAGGAGGAATAAATGGATTTTATAATTAAAGAAGGAAATATTAATGATATTAATGAAATAATAGATGCTATTAAGTATTTACATGACATAATTGAAAATAAGGAATGGTATGCAATAGGATTTGCTGATTATGATAAAATCTTAAATAAATTAAATGATGATGCCATTATTGTTAAGGCTTTATATAAGCATGATTTGGCAGGCTTCCTACTTGTAGAACGACATATTAATCCAAATCATGAACTTGCAGAAGAAATACCTAAAGATGAGTTATTTTCATCTATTGAAATGGATAATGCCGGAGTCTTACCAAAATATAGAGGAAATCATTTGCAAGAACATTTGATTTTAAAAGCAGAATCTATAATGAAAGAAAGAGATAGTAGTATAAAGTATTCTTATGCAACTGTTCATCCTGATAATTTAGCAAGTCTTAAAACTTTAGAGAAGGCAGGTTATAAAAAATATAAAGAAAAGTTAATGTATGGTGGTAAAATTAGATATATAATGAGAAAGGAATTAGTATGAGTTATATAAAAGATTTAAGAAAGTATGTAGGGCATAATCCTATCTTAACTGCTGGAGTGGGGTTGTTTGTTTTTAATGATAAAGATGAAGTGCTTATGCAACTTAGAACTGATTATAATCAGTATGGTTTTCCAGGTGGAGCGATGGAATTAGGTGAAAGTTTTGAAGATGTTGCAAGACGTGAATTAAAAGAAGAGACTAACTTAGATATTATAGATTTAGAGATGGTTAAAGTGTTATCAGGAAAAGATACATATAGAGAATATCCTAATGGCGATAAATTATATGATATAACTGCTATCTATGTAGTAAAAAAATATAGTGGTGATTTGATGATTAATGATAATGAAAGTAAAAAGTTAGAGTGGTTTAATGTAGATAACTTACCATCTAATATGACAGAACACACTAAAAACTATCTTTTAAAATATGGAGATATTTTAGGTATGGCTTTAAAGATATATAAAGGAGTGAATAAATAATGATAGATTTACATATGCATACAACTTATTCTGATGGAACAGATACAGTTAAAGAACTATTAGAGAAAGCTGAGTCTTTAGGTTTAGAAGTTATTTCTATAACAGATCATAATAATTGTAATGCTTATTTTGAAATGGAAAAGTTTAATGTAAAAGAAATATATAAAGGAGATGTATTAGTAGGATGTGAATTTACTACTAGTTTTGATAATAGATTAATAGAAGTATTAGGTTATGGCTTTGATTATAAAAGTGTTAATAAATATTTAGAAGACTTTTATAGTGATGAGTTGGTTAGCAATAGGACCAATATTCTTTATAATAGATTACTTGATAAAATAAAAGAACTAGATTTAGAGTTTCATCTTAAGAGAGTAAGAGATAAAAAGTTTAAAAATGAGTTTTTTGAACGTGGTATATATGAAGAATTAGTTAAATACGAAAGTAATAAAGAAAAATTAAATGAAGATGTTTGGGTATCTTTTAGTAATTTCTATAGAAAAGGATTAACTAATCCTAAAAGCAAATTGTTTATAAATCATGCTGAGTTTAAACCTCCTATCAAAGAAATAGTAAAACTTATCCATGAAAACAGTGGTATTGCTTTCTTAGCTCATCCTTATCAATATAAATTTACTGATACAGAAAGCTTTCTAGATAAACTTTATAATGAAGTTAATTTAGATGGGATAGAGTCGTATTATACAACGTTTAATGAAAAACAAACTAATTATTTACTTGATTTTGCAAAGAAAAGAAATCTCTTAATATCAGGTGGAAGTGACTATCATGGTACTAATAAAGAAAATCATAATCTAGGTGTAGGTAGAGGTAATCTTAAGATAAGTAAAGATATTATAAATAACTATAAAATAGGGAAATATTACCAGTAATTTTTTTATTCACGAAATATTGAATTTTCTAATATTTTATGATACTATGAATATGTAAAAGAAATTTACATAAAATAAAAAAATAAGGAACACTTAATATTGACGTGTTGAGTGAGCCTTTAGTATTTTTGTTAGGCTACCTAATCAACAGATGTTAGTTAGGTAGTTTTCCTTTATATTAATACTATGAATAGTAAGAATAGTAAAAGGAAGATAATCATTACTAAAGAAAAAATTAGAAAATCTTTCTTGTTCATTAATATCACCTCCCTCTATTTATGAAAGAGGCTCTACCCAACTATTAAATGTTCCTAGATATATAGTAACATATTATATATTTTATAACAATTAAAAATACAAAGTTTTTACTGGTAATTTTTACCACTATATAAAATATTATTTTAAGTAGAAATTATAGATGTTGATATTTAGATTTACCTATGATAGACTTAAAAAGAAATGAGGAGTAATTATGAAGTTAGTAATAGAAAATCTAAGTAAAAGCTTTGATAAAAAAGAAGTGCTTAAAAATATTAATTTTACTTTTGAAAATGGTAAGATTTATGGACTTTTAGGAAGAAATGGAGCAGGAAAGACTACTTTCTTTAACTGCTTAAATGAAGATTTAAAGTGTGACAGTGGAGAGTTTTATTTAAGTGAAGAGAAAACTAATAAAAAAATAGAAAGTAGTGATATAGGCTATGTTCTATCAACACCTGTAGTACCTGAATTTTTAACAGGAAGAGAGTTTTTAAAATACTTTATAGATATTAATAAAGATAACATTAAAGATTTGAAAACTATAGATGAATATTTTGATATAGTTAAAATAGATATGGAAGATAGAGATAAACTTATGAAAGATTATTCTCATGGTATGAAGAATAAAATGCAAATGTTAATCTATTTAATAGCAAGTCCTAATATTTTATTATTAGATGAACCTTTAACATCATTTGATGTTGTAGTAGCAGAAGAGATGAAAGAGTTATTAAAGAAAATGAAAAAGAATAGAATTCTTATCTTTTCTACTCATATTATGGAACTTGCTCTAGATTTATGTGATGAGATAGTAGTTCTAAATAAGGGGGAACTTTTAGAAATAAAAAGAGATGAACTAACAGATAAAGAATTAAAGAATAAAATAATTAATATCTTAAAAGGTGAAGAAGATGCTTAATAACTTTTTAATATCTTTAAAAGTAAAGAATGCTTATACTGTTAATCAGATTATTTATGGTATTAGTAAATTACCTTTAATAGGTAAAATAATACCTACTAAGTTTTATGGCTTTAAGAGCTTTAAAGTAATTAGTTTTATAATCTTTATTATAAGAGAAATAATTAGAACATTTGGTTATAAACTACTATATATTTATATATTCTTATTATTACCTTTAACTCTTTATAAATGTTTTGATGTTAGTTACATAATACATATTTATATATTTCTAGCGTTAATTGGAAGTTTTTCTAATACAGAAATATTTAATCCTACAAGAGATAAATACTATTTAATAGTCTTAATGAAAATGAGGTCGAAAGATTATATTATTCCTAACTTTATTTATTTTTTAGGAAGTATCTTTATAGGACAATTAGTATCTTTAATTCTATTATTCTTTAATGTTATTACTTGGTATCAAGCTTTAATGTTAGTATTATTTACAGTAAGTGTTAAATCAATTGGCATAGCATTTTATTTCTATCGCATGAAAAAGAAAAATATCATTATAAATGAAAATAAACCTAAGTCTTGGACTTTATATTTTGGCTTAATAATATCACTATTATTAATAGGTTATTTATTACCATACTTTAATTTAGTAATACCTGTTAATATTTTCTATATAGTTTTTATTATTACTTTAATAATAGGAATAGCATCTTTTAGAAAAGTATTAACTTATGATAATTATCAGTATTTATGTAAAGAATTATTAAAACAAGATAATATCTTTGTTGCAAATACTTCTAATAATACTGAATTAATCACTAAAACGAGTAGAGAACAGATTACTCTTGATAAGGGTATAACTAGTGATAAGAGTGGTTTCGCTTATTTTCACGATTTATTTGTAAAACGTCATCGTAAAATCTTAATTGATAGTGCTAAAAAGACTACTATGTTTATCTTGATAATAGGAATAGTTTTAGGAGTACTAATATTCTTTATTCCTGCCTTAAAACAAGGTATTAATACATTTGCCTTATTACTTTTACCTTATATGTTATTCTTAATGTATTTTATTAATACTGGTAAAAATATTACTAATGCTATGTTTATGAACTGTGATCATTCTATGTTATTCTATAGGTTTTATAGGGAACCTAAGATAGTTTTATCTTTATTTAAAGAAAGACTTAAAACTGTAATAGTTATTAACTTATTACCAACTACAGTTCTTGCTCTAGTCCTAGCGATACTATTATATTTAAGTGGGGGGACTACTAATCCAATAAATTATATAATTATAATACTATCAATTATTTCAATGTCTATTTTCTTTTCTATTCATAACTTAGTCTTATATTATTTGTTACAACCTTATAATATTGGAATGGAAATGAAAAGTACTACTTATACAATTGCAAGTATAATAACTTATTGGGCATGTTACTATATTTCAAAAATAGAAGTATCTACATTTATCTTTGGAATTATTATGATAATCTTTGTAATACTTTATTCTATAATATCTTTAATTTTAATATATTACTATGCCCCTAAAACATTTAAATTAAAGAATTAAAAAGTCAATGGAGTTATAACAATTCCCATTGACCATTTTTGTTTGAACCAATTCTATTAATAACATTTTTATTCTTTAAGTCTTTTAAGTTTCTAGCAACAGTAGTGATGTTTATTCCTAATTTATCACTTATTTCTTTTTGAGTTATTCTACTATTTTTTCTTATTAACTTCAAAATATTTTCTTGTGTTTCAGATAATGAGTAAATATTATTATCTACTGATTTTGGTATATTAACTAGAGTTTCAGAAGTTCTAAATTTAAAATTAACTCTGATAAAATTATCACTAAACTCATAAACATCTTTGCTATATGATTTTAAAATTCTAATAATACCTGTTCCTAATTGTTCAACTAATTCTAAATCTTTAAATACTCTCATTAATTCTGGATGAGTTGGTGCAGAAAACCCTTTTAAAAAATCAGTCTTTGATACGTGAAGGGGTAATCCTCCTGTTGATGAGATTGAAATATGGTCATTAAATATTTCAAATTTGGGTGGATATTCTCTTTCCCATAGTGTGTGAACAAAAGCATTGGTAATTGCTTCTTTGACTGAAATGTTATCAAACATTTTAATCTCTTTCCTATCTTCACTAGTTATTTTAGTGAAAGTTTTATTAACTTGTTCAAACTTATTAATGACATTTTTAGCAGCTTTAATTAAGCAACAATAACCATATTCTTCATTTTCAATCAAATCATAGGCATCATTACCGGAATATGTTGCAACTTTTATAGAGATATCATTATTATCAGCCAAAAGATATGCAAGATAATTATATTTACCATCATCCATTACAAGCCCTAATTGGTTTAAAAAGTTATCATTTATCTTATATTTCTTTTCTTCATAATATATTTTTAATTGAGAAAAAGTTAAATTTTGGGTTGGGGATACAATATTTTTAAGAGAATTTCTGGTCCTTTTAGAAAATAATTCTTCAATTTGTTTTTGACTCATAGGCTCGCAAGAACTTCCAATTCTAATAAAGCATCCTTCAGGTGTCATTCCCTTTTTTCTTACATAATATGGTTTTTCATTACCACTGGCAATTATAATATGTAAATATTTTTTATCGTCATGTTCTTTTACTTCTATGTCATATAATCCAACTGTAGCGGGTAAAATATTATTTTTTATTCTATCTTTTATTTGTAATTGCATATCGTCAATGTTTTCATTTATACCAACTACATTACCATTATCGGATATACCAATATACAAATTACCACCATTGGCATTTAAAAAACTAATTATTTCCTTTTCTAATTTGTCATTTAATATTTCTTTAAATTCATTTCTTGAATCTTCTATAAAATCAATCATCATCTCAGTCCTCCAATATTATTATAATACTTTTATTTAATTATATGCAATAATAATGCAATAATAATGCAATAATAATGCAATAAAAATATTATTTTAGTATCAAATATTAATTTGGTATTTTTACTTGACATTAACATACATTTGCTGTATAACTGTATTAATTAAGTAATACAAAAGAGGTGATAATTATAAGTTATGTTTTTGATAATGATAAACCTATCTATTTACAACTAGAAGAAATAATTAAGAAAGAGATATTTAAAGGAGAGTTATTACCTAGTAGTAAAATACCTTCTGTTCGTGACTTTGCCCTTAAATATCAAGTAAATCCTAATACAATGCAGAAAGCTTTACAAGGTTTGGAAGAAGAGGGATTTATTTATACAGTTAGAACTAGTGGTAAATATGTTACTGATAATAGAGAGTTTATCTTAAAAGAGAAAAGATTACTTGCAAAGAGTCTATATCAAGATTTTATTAATAATTTAAAATCTTTGGGATATAGTGATACCGATATTAAGAAAATACTAAAGGAGAGTGAAATTTAATGGCTTTATTAGAAGTTAGTCATGTAAGTAAAAGTTATGGTAATAATAGAGTATTAGATGATGTTACCTTTAACATTGCTAAAGGTAAAATCGTAGGACTTTTAGGACCTAATGGTAGTGGTAAGACAACTCTTATTAAATTAATAAATGACTTATTAAAAGAAGACTCTGGTACTATTAAAGTAGAAGGACTAGATCTTGGAGTTGAGACTAAAAAGTTAATCTCTTATTTACCTGATAAAAATTATTTAAATAATAATATGACAGTATTAGAGTTACTTAACTATTTTAAAGATTTTTATGAAGACTTTAGAATAGATAAAGCGAAAGAGTTGATAGGTAAGTTAAATCTTGATTTAAATCAAAAATTAAAGACAATGTCTAAAGGTACTAAAGAAAAAGTACAATTAATACTTGTTATGAGTAGGAAAGCAAAGTTATATATTTTAGATGAACCTATTGGTGGAATAGATCCTGCGGCAAGAGATTATATTATTAATACAATATTAACTAATTTTAGTAATGATGCTTCACTACTTATTTCAACTCATTTAATTAGTGATTTAGAAAAAGTTTTAGATGAAGTAATCTTCTTAAAGAATGGTAAAGTTGTAAGAAGTGGTAGTACCGATGAGATTAGAAAAGAAACTAATATGTCTATTAATGATTTATTTAGGGAGGAATTTAAATGTTAGGTAAATTATTAAAATATGATTTTAAGAATCTTTATAAGACTTTACTACCAATCTATTTAATTACAGTTGTTATTACTGTTTTAACTGTGATATTAAATAATCTTTCTGATACATCTAACTTATTTTCTACTTTAAATGGTTTAATGATGTTAAGTTATACTATTATATTAATGGTATTAGTAATAGGAACATTTTTCTTGAGTATTAGAGATTTCTATATGGATTTTGCCACTGAAAGAGGATATTTGATTAATACTTTACCTGTTAAGAAGAGTGCTATAATAACATCTAAATTTATAACAAGTGTAACTACTATGATATCAAGTCTTGTTGTTATATTTATATCTATTTTAATATTAGTAATAGGTAATGGGGAGTGGACAACTTTTGCAAATTCTTTTGCTAACTTCTTTAAGGATATACCTGGTGATGCTGTTGTTATGTTAATACTTATGACAGTTCTTATGATAGTAGCATATATATCAGGACTTGCTGTATGTTATTTATCTATAGCATTAGGACAGTTAAAAAATAATAATAAACTAGGCTTTAGTTTTCTTGCTTATATTATTCTCTACATTATCTATGAGATGTACTTTACTTTTGCTCTTACCTTTATAGGTGTGATTAGTCCAGACTTTGTAAGTAGCCTAGATAGTGAAATAACTGTTATATCATCTGTTAATATCTTATTTGGTATATTAATAGGACTTGTTATAGTATTTACAGTAATAGTTACACCTATAACTAATTATATTCTTAAGAATAAACTTAATCTTGAATAACTCCATTTTTGGAGTTTTTTCTTTTAAATATCTTTTCGAATAAATAAATATTTGCTATAATCAATATAAAGATAGAAAAGATGTGAAAAAGATGAACGAGATTGCACGCACTAATATACAATTAGTTACCTTTGGAGTGGGTAGTTTGCATACCTCTTCTTGTAGAAGATAAGCAAGATTGACAGTCTTGTTCTTTTTCGTGTTTAAAAAGATGGGTGAGATTAATGAAAATAACATTGTTTTTAAATGATAAACTAATAGATTTTAAATTACCAAATATTATTTCGGGTAGTTATTCTTTTGATCCTAATGAAAAGGAAGAGAGCAAACTAATTAATGTAGAAGCAAGCGAAGGTAAATGGGTTCTTTATGAAACAAGTGATGTTAAAATTGTTACTAATAATGGGATGAGTGAAAAAGCTTTTATTAATGCAAATTCTTTTTATGTGCTAAAACGTAACAATATAAATTATTTAATTTATGTTAGTGATTTAAAATTTAAGAATTTAAAAGCTTATTCTTATAATACTGATATAAATTTAATAATAGGTAATACTGATTCTGCTACTATTAAGTATAATTTGCAATATTTAGATAATCAATTAGCAAAAATTAGTGTTCAAAATGGTAAATTAACATTAGAAAAGACTGCATCTTTACCTGTTTACATAAATAAATTTATTTTGCAAAATACAAATTATTATATTACAAATGGTGATTTAATAGAGATATATGGTATAAGTCTATTGTTTTTAAATAACATTCTTCTTATAAATCAAGTTGCGACTATTGATTTAGTGCAAGCTAAAATTGTTAATTATCCTTTTCCACTTTTGGATAATCCTATCAATACTGAAGTTAAAGATATAGATTTATATAATAAAGATGATTATTTTTCAAAATCCCCTCGTCTTAGAAGAATAATTGAAACAAAAGAGATTAAATTAAGTGCTCCTCCAAGAGAAGGTGATTCTAATCAACTACCATTAATTTTAGTCATTGGACCAATGTTGACAATGGGAATTATGGCTGCAACTATGCTTGTTAACACTGTTTCAAGGATTTATTCGCATCAGACAACTGTTGCAGAGTCTTGGCCTCAACTTGTTATGAGTGGTGCTATGTTGATTTCTATGTTAGTATGGCCTTTAGTAACACAATGGTATAACAGAAGAATGAAGAAGAAGCACAAAGCAGAATTAATAAAAAAATATAGTGCTTATTTAGACGAAAAGAGAAAAGAATTAACAGAGGAAGCAAAACTACAGAAGAATATTTTATTTGAAAATTTAATAACTGTTAATGAGTGTTTAAATATTATAAAAAATAAAAGTATTAATTTTTGGGATAAAAGAGTAGATCAAAGTGATTTTTTAGTTGTTAGACTTGGTATAGGTAAAGAAAAGTTAGATGTAAAAATAGAGTATCCTGATGAAGGATTTACTATAGAAGAAAGTGAATTGAAAGATAATGCTGATAAATTAGTTAATGAGTTCAAATATATTGAGAATGTACCTATTGGTTATTCATTATATGATAATAAAACAACAGCAGTTATGGGGGAGAGAAATAAAGCAGTTAATTTTGTTCATAATGTAATATTACAACTTATAACATTCTATAGTTATGAAGATATTAAAATAGCAGTTTTTACTAATGAGAGTAATAAAAACAGTTTTTCTTATTTAAGATACTTAAAGCATACTTTTACTAATGAAATGAATTTTAGATTTTTTGCAACAGACTTAGATTCTACTAAAAATGTAGCTGATTACCTAGAATTCATCGCTAATCAAAGATTGAGTCAAAAGAATAGTAGTACACCTCATAAGCCTCACTATTTAGTTATAATAGATGATTTAGATATGCTAAAAAGATATGATTTACTTAAAACAGTTACAGAAACAGACGAAGATATTGGTTTTAGTTTGTTAATTATAGAAAATAGACTTAGTAAATTACCAAGTAAGTGTAATAATTTTATTACAGTTTCTGAAAATAATTCTGGAGTTTTAAAAAACTCTTACGAGAAACAAGAACAAACTTCTTTTGCAGATGAAATAAATTATAATATTGATATGTTACAAGTTACAAAAATATTATCAAATATACCAATAGAATTTGAAGATGGACTTAAAGAATTACCTAATATGATTACTTTCTTAGAGATGGAAAAAGTAGGTAAGGTTGAGCAACTTAATATTTTAAATAGATGGAATACAAATGATGCTACTACAAGTCTTAAAGCTGAAGTTGGAGTTTCAGAAGATGGAGATTTAATGTATCTAGATCTTCATGAAAAATATCACGGTCCTCATGGATTAATCGCTGGTATGACTGGTAGTGGTAAATCAGAGTTTATTATCACTTATATTTTATCTATGTGTATTAATTATAGTCCTGATGATGTTGCCTTTATTTTAATAGACTATAAAGGTGGAGGTTTAGCTGGAGCTTTTGAAAACAAAGTTACAGGTATTAATCTACCACATTTAGCAGGAACAATAACAAACTTAGATAAAGCAGAAATGGATAGAACTTTAGTTAGTATTAATAGTGAATTAAAAAGAAGACAGACTTTATTTAATGAAGCAAGAGATAATTTAGGTGAAAGTACTATTGATATTTATAAATATCAAAGATTCTTCAAAGAAGGAAGACTTAAAGAAGCTATACCACATTTATTTATAATTTGTGATGAGTTTGCTGAACTTAAAAGTCAACAACCAGACTTTATGGATAACTTAATATCAGTAGCAAGAATAGGTCGTAGTTTAGGTGTACATTTAATACTTGCAACGCAAAAACCTAGTGGTGTTGTTAATGATCAGATTTGGTCTAATACAAAGTTTAGAGTTTGTTTAAAAGTACAGGATGAAGCGGATAGTAAAGAAATGTTAAAACGTCCTGAAGCTGCTAGTTTAAAACAAACAGGTAGATTTTACTTACAAGTAGGTTATGATGAATACTTTGCTTTAGGACAGTCAGCTTGGTGTGGCGCTAAATATTATCCATCAGAGAAAATAGTTAAACAAGTAGATAAAAGTATTAACTTTATAAATGATTATGGAATACCTATAAAAAGTATTCAAGCATCCGGCTCTAAAAAAGTGGAAGCCAAAGGAGAACAGATTTCTGCTATTTTGAAGAGTATTATAGAAATAGCGAAAACAGCTAATAAAAAAGCTAAACGTTTATGGCTAGAAAATATACCGGATGTAATTGTAACTGATGAAGTAATTGAAAAGTATAGTATAAAACCTATTCCTTATAATGTCGAAGCTGTTATAGGAGAATATGATGCTCCAGAAAAACAGGAACAAGGTATTGTAAAATATAACTTCTTAGAAGATGGTAATACTTTAATATATGGTAATGATGGGTCAGAAAAAGAAATGCTTTTAAATACAATTATTTACTCGACTTGTAAGTATCATAAAGAAGAAGAGATAAATTATTATATTATTGATTATGGTTCAGAGTCACTTAGAAGATTTTTAAGTTTACCTCAAGTTGGAGGAATTGTTTTTAGTGGTGAAGATGAAAAATATAATAATTTACTTAAATTATTAAAAGAGGAGCTTGATAAGAGAAAGAAATTATTTGTAGAAAGTGGAGGTAATTATCAAAATTATAATAAAACAGCAGAGAATAAGTTGCCAATAATAACAGTTATTATAAATAATTTTGATGCTTTGTATGAAGTCAATCCTAATCTTTATGAAGATATATCATTTTTGATTAGAGATTCTGTTAACTATGGTATTGTCTTTATTATAACTGCAAATGCAGTAAATTCTATTCATAGTAAATTAACTTCAAACTTTACAAATACTTATGCCTTTAAACTTAAAGATGCTAGTGATTATAGTACTGTTTTAGGCCTTAGAGTGAAAACTATGCCAAGAGATATATTAGGAAGAGGATTTTTGAAAAGTGATGATGTTCATGAATTTCAAACTGCAAGCATTACAAGAGAGGAAACTTCTTTAAATGATTATTTACAAGATTTTATTAAAGAACAAAGAGAAATTAATGATAGTAAAGCTAGAAGAATACCAACTTTGCCGGAAATAATTAGATTTAAAGATATTGAAGAAGAAGTAGTAGATCTAAATAATGTACCTGTTGGTATTAGTAAAAAAGACTTAGAAATTGTAACAGTAGATTATTTAGCTAATATAGGTAATATTATTACATCTAATAGAATTGCTAATACTATAAAATTTGTTAAAAGCTTATTAGTAGTATTTAATTCAATTAGAAATAATACTTTAATGATTATAGATCCTACAAAAACGTTAGATCTTGATTTGAATACTTATCCTAATTATTATACAGATAACTTAAATGTAGTTTTAGAGAAACTTACTGAATATTTCTCAAAGTTAATAGAGTCTAAAAGTGAAAATAATGGTATTGTCTTAATTTATGGTATCAGTAAATTTATTACTAAAGTAAATGATAATACTAAAGTATTAGAGTTTATTAAAAAAATAAAAGAATACGAAAAAATAAGTGTAATTATAGTAGATGATGCTTCTAAAATTAAACAGTATGCTTTTGAAAGTTGGTTTAATGGTACTTTTAGTACTAATGATGGTATCTTTATAGGTAGAGGAATTAGTGATCAAAATCTTTTACATTTAACTACAGTAACAAGAGAAATGTCTAAAGATATAAAAAATGATATGGCTTATTTAATTAATGAAGGATATACAACCTTATTTAAAACTATTGATTTTATTAGTGAAGAAGGTGAAGTAGATGAAAAATAAAGTTTTGATTAAGTTAATAGTACCAGAGTTGGATGAGACATTTGATATTTTCATACCAGTGAATGAACTGGTATGGAAAATCAAAAGATTGATTTTAAAAGCAATTAGTGATTTATCTAATGTTAATATTGATAGTAATGTAGATTATATATTGCTAAATAAAGATAATAGTAAAATTTATAATAATAATGAAGTAATTTTAGATACAGATATTAGAAATAGTAGTGAATTAATATTAATTTCAAAATAGGAGGAGAAAAAAATGGAAGGAAAATACTTACCAATAGGGACAGTAGTATTATTAAAAGGGGGAAGTAAGAGAATAATGATATGTGGATTCTGTTGCCATGGGACAGGAGAAAATGATAAGTTATTTGATTATGTAGGATGCTTATCACCAGAGGGATTTATTTCAAGTGATAAAAATCTTTTGTTTAATCATGATCAAATAGAAAAGATTATTAGTATGGGACTTATAGATGAAGAGGAGAAACAGTTTAAAGAAAAATTAAATAATGTATTAAAATTAGTAAATAGAGATTAGGATGATGCAAGATGAGTGATGTGAAAAAAATAGATGTCACTAATGCTATAAACAGCATGAATGAAGCAGTTACTGCTTTTAAGGGAGCAGGATATGTAGCTAGTAATAAAAATGTTTCTACTGTAGAAATTGAAACTTTAGAGATAGAATCAAAAATAGAAGAAGAAAAAGATGAAGGAATAATAGAAGGATTTTTTAATGACATAAAAGATGGAATAAAGGATATAGGAGAAGTGGTTACTGATAAAGTGGATAGCGTTCTTGGAAAGTATGAATGGTATCAAGATTTTACGGATTTTGTTGATGAAGAAGTGGCTCCTATTGCTAGTAAAGTAGGAGATGTTTTAGTAAGGACAAAAGCAACAGTTGATACTTTTGTAGCATCTTTAGGAGAAGGAGCGTTAAAAGTAGGTGAATCACTATATGATCTTCAAAATATTGTAAGAACGGCTGCTTTAAGTCTCCCTACTGGTATTGTAGATGCTGGCAAGGCCATATATGGGACTATAACAGGAGAAGATTGGGAATCTGTTACTAAAAAAATGTGGGGAAAGACTAAAGCACATGTTGCTACAGATATTACAACGGGACTTTTTGATAAATTCTATGATGAAACAGCTTTTGGAGAGTTTTTGAAAAATAATAGTTATGGTTTTGATACAACTAGAGATTTAGGAAAAGGTGTTGGTAGAGTTGCATCTATTGTAGGAATTAGTATTGCAACTGGAGGTGTCTTAAGTCCTCATGCTGTTGCTGCGATGGTAGGGTTTGGAGAAGGTGCAGAGAAATCTTGGGGTGATGGAGCTAGTCTAGGAGAAGGATTATTATATGCTTCAGGTAATTCTCTTTGGGAAGGACTTCAATTTTATGTTGGTGGAAAAATTGGAGGTTCTACTATCTTTGGTGAAGGTGGAAAACTTCTAACTAGTTTAGGATCTAAGGCATCAAAACTTTTAAATAGTGCTTCTAGAATAATATTAGATGGTTTTGATGGAGGTGCTGAAGGATTTGTTCAACCTTTGTTAGCATCTGTTTATAAAGATGGATATTATGATGATGAAGGTAATTATGTTGAATTTAAAGATAGTGATAATATTTTAGATAAATATGGAGAGATTTTTGATGACTATGGTAGTTGGAAAAATGTATTTACAAATGCTGTTGTAGGAAGTGGAGCATCATTTTTAGGTGAAGCTTTTGATATAGGTAGATTTTTTAATAAAAATACAGGTAGTGAAATAACAGCTAAATTAACTGATCCAGATGCAACAGTAACTTTAAAACTAGGAGAAGAAATAACAAGTAAATTATCTAGTACTAATAAAGATATAAATAGTGTAAAGAACTTGTATGAAGGTGGTGACTATAAAGAATATAAAAATTATTATCAAGGAAAAATAGCTCAATATTTTAATGACCCAAGACAATATATATTTAGTAAATTAGATGATATTGCAATTGCTAATCCTAATAATACAGAATTAATAAAGAGTATAAATGATGTGAAGAATACACCAATTAGAGAAATAGATACTGATGAAATATATAAAAATTATTCTAAATATCTATCTAAAGAGGATAAGAAAACTTTAAAAGAATTAATAAAACAAGATAAATTATATAATAATTATACAGATATTGAACAAGATGTATTGGAAGCATATTCACAAACTAGTGGACCAGCTATAACTGCTTATAATCGTAAGACCATAACTAATTTTAAAGGTGTTGAATTAGATGGAAGGAACTTTAAGTCTATTAGTGATTGGATAGGTATTTCTTTTGGAAAAATAGGTAAGTATTCAAAACTTAGTAAATTGCTAGATGTTGATAAATTTGTTGACGTCATGGATAATATTATAAATAAATCTGTTCCTTTGAAAGAGGATTTAATTGTATATCGTAGTGCTAATAGTGTTTTCAAAAATGGAGAAAGAGTAAATACCTTTGATATAGGTACGAGATTTGATGATCAAGCTTTTGTTAGTACGTCAGTCATTCCTACAAGCATTTCTCAAAGAAATGATATTGTTATGGAAATACAAATACCTAAAGGAACTAAAGCTTTATATTTAGAAAAGTTTACAGGTGTAAAAAACTATGGACAGCAAGAGTTACTTTTGGGAAGAAATCATGAGTTTGAAATAATTTCTCTTCCTAAGCATGGCAAGGATGGGAAAACCTATTTAAAAGTAAGGTTAGTGCCTCAAAATAACTCAATAGTAAAGACATTATCTCTTGATAAAATTAATACTAATAATGTAGCATCAAATTACTATGATAATTTTATTAGAAAGGGTACTGATTTTGATAATAAACAAATAGATATTAATGATGTTATGTTAGCATTTAAAGAAAAAGGCTTATTAGGAAAATATGAAGCAGAAGTGAGAGATCTTTATAATAAGAATTTGTATCAAATTGATATACCAGAACATAATGTTGATCATGTAGAGCGAGTACTGTTTTATTCTATGTACATGGGTGAAGAGTTAGGATTAGAACCATGGCAAATGAATATATTAATAGAAGCTGCTAAATATCATGATTCAGGTAGAATTAATTTGCAAACCGATACTAATCATGCAGAACTTAGTGCAATGAAACTAATTGATGATTTAGAAGGAAAATATGATTCTGAAGATTTAGATATTATGGCAGCAGTTATTGAATATCATGAAGCAGGAGATAGTTTAGATGATATTAATAGAATTTTTAATAAATATGACATCAGTCCAACAGACGTTAATGATGTTTATAAAATAGCAACAATTCTAAAAGATGCAGATGCTTTAGATCGAGTTAGGTTTCCAAATAATTTGAAAACAGAATATTTACGGAATGATTTAGCTAGTCAACTTGTAAAAAGTTCTTATCAAATACAAGAATTAAGAGCTCATGAAAACTTATCTAATGACTTTTTAAATAATAAGTACAGCCCTAAAGAGATGGACAATATAGTAGCTTTAAAAGAAAGTGGTGTACCTGATTATTTAATTTACTTTTATAATAGATATAAAACAAAACCAGTATATGATATGATTATGAAAATATTAGGGTATAATATTCAAAAATAAATTATTGTTAGAAAGGAATGAAGTATGATATGGAAGAATTAAATATGAGGGATTTGGTTTATAAGGATAAAGATGGTAAAATTATAAAAAATGCTGAGGAATATTTTAATGCATTGCAACATGATATATTAGTCGAAGAAAAGTTAAAAATAGGAGATATTGTTAGAGTTAAAAATTCTCCAAATAGAATTGAGATTCATCATCTTGATTTTGAAGTTCCTAATGTGGGTATTTTTGATTATGCTGGAAAAGATTTGGACGAAGATAGCGATAATGATTTATTAACTCTTTTTAATCAAAAAGATATAGAATCTTATGAAAAAGGAAAAATTCATGGAAAATAGTAAAACATATTCATATTCTATAGTTGAAAATAATGGAAAGAAATATTTTAAAAAAGAATTAAATTTAGTAGATGATGGACATATCCAAATGTTAAATAATGAACTTCACAAATGGAATTTATTAAAAAGATATCCTTTTATACCAGATATTTGTTATTTCGATAATGATAAACAACATTATATTATGTATGAGTATATAGAAGGAGAAAATTTATCTAATTATAAATTTAATGATTTAAAAGAAAAAATAGAAGTTTTGGTATCTGTTGCTGAAAAGCTATATATAATTCACCAACTATTTTTAGTACATGGTGATTTGAAACCAACAAATATAATGATAACTCCAAATAAAGATATATATATAATAGATTTTGCTACGTCAAAATATGTTGGTGAAAGAATTGGCTATGGAACTAAAAAATATTGTTCAATCAATCAGTTAAATAAAGAAAAAGCAGATATTTATTTTGATATATATGCATTAGGTATAATTATGTATGAATTATTAACTGATAAAAAAGCTTATTTTGATAAGAATGATGAAGAGATGCTAGAGTTAAAAAAGAAAGCCGATTTATCTATTATAAATGATAATTCAGCTGTTCCTTTAGAAATGGAAAAAATATTTGTTAAAATGATAAATGATGAATATGCAAGTATGTTAGAAATAAAAAATGACTTATTATCACTAGCGTTGTAAATAAGTGTCAATATGTGTTGTATAGCCCTAAAAATATGATATAATAAATTTAGATAGGACAACTATCAATAATAAGCAGAAAGAAGGTATGAAAAATGGCAATGACAGGATTTGATCCAGAAGTTGTAAATCAAGCGATTGGAAATGTAAAAAGTGCATATGAATCTCTAATTAATGTTTTAGGAGATAGAATGCAAAGTGAATTTGTAGGAGGAATGCAGGATAAATGGGCTTGTACTCAAGCACAAAAATTCTTTACTGATGCTTTTAAACCAGCAATAGATAGTATTATTCAAAGTTCTAATAGTACTTTCGAAAGTGTAGTTTCTTCTATGAATAGTGCAGGACAATCATGGGCAAGCCAAACAGAATCAAGCTATTCTCCACAATCATTTACACCAATGTCTAAAACTATTGATGCAGGTGTTATTATGGAGAATATTGGAGGAGTAAGAGGTATAGATAAAGAAGCAGCACAAGGTGTAGCATCTAAATTACCAAGTTTAGCATCTGAAGCAAATCAAGCATTATCTAATGCTCAATCTGCTGTACAAAATTCAGGTTTTATTGGTGGAAGCCAACAAGCAAATCTAGTTGATTCACTAGGACAAATTAAAACTAAAATTGATGAAATTGTAAATAATATTACAAATGAAACAAAAACAGCTGTTGATCAAACTGTTGAAGCTTATGGTGATCTTGAAGGTAAAGTTTCTCAAGCATTTACAATCCAAGGTTAAGCTAAAAATTTATTTAGAAATTTATTTTCTAAATATATGGAAACTACATTTTTGTAGTTTCTATATATTTGTAAAATATTTAGGTGATAATATGGAGATAAATGTTTTAGATTTGGAAAAGAATAGTGAAAAATTAATTAAAAGTATTGATAACTTTTCTAATAATATTTTAAATATTTATAATGAACTTAATTGGGCAAATGGATGTTGGAATGATTTTCATGCAAGATTATTTTTTACAAATGTAGAAAGTGAAAAAACTAAAATAAATAATACTTATGATGAACTTACATTATTAAGTGAAATTTATAAGACGATAATAGCACAGTATAAAAATATTGGTAATAAAATACAAGTTAATTTAGAAAGTAAAGATACTATAATAACTAAATTTAATTCATTCCAAGATAAAATAAATGAATTAATTTCTCTATATAATGATTTAGATTTAAGTTTTTGTAAAGATATATCTATTAAAATAAGTAACCAAAAAAAAGAGCTTTTAAGAATTAAGGAAAGTCTTAGATTATCTAAAGAAAAGATAAAAGAAACTTTAGTAAAAATAGAAGAAATAGAGAAAGATATTAATTTAAAATTATCTAAAATAAATATTGAGACTATTAAACAAGCTGATATTAATGAATATATGTAGGTGATAATATGAATGGAAACTTCCTTAATGAAGAAGAAATTTCAAAAAGTATTAAAAAATTAGAATTAGAAATAAATGATGAAAAGTTGAATTTTGATGATATAAATACTTCATTATTAGCATTGAATGTTAGTTATAAGACTAATAATAAGACTAAATTAGATGAATTATTATTTAATTTAAATACTAAATTAACAACTATTTCATCTATACATGATGATAATGTAGAAGTATTGAGGAAAAATCTTGATACTTATATAACTACTAGAGAAAAAGTTGCTAATATGTTTGATGATATTGTTTAGGAGGATTTTATATGGATGAAGAACTAATGAAAATAAAATATAGAAATCTTTTAAATAAACTTTATAGAATAAAAAGTAAATATCAAGAAATAGAAAACTCTTATGATGAGCTTAATAATTGTGTTAAAGAAAATTTGTTAGTTGATGATAAGAATATAGTAGAAGATAACTTTTCTGATATTAAAAACACTAGTAATGCTCTTAAAGATGAATTAGTAAATAATATTATACCTATTGTTAGTAGTAGAAGTTAGTAATGGAATGAATAGGAGATTAATAATCTTCTGTTTTTTTGTGAATTTGATAATCTATAGGATTTTATTATATAATATAAATCAATCTGAAAAGGGGGATTATCTATGACTGTTTATGAGGCTTTAGAAATTTTAGAAATTAGTGGTAGTTATGATGAAAAAGAACTTAAGATAGTTTATCGTAAATTAGCAAAGAAATATCATCCAGATAATTTTAAAGATGATAAAGAAAGAATAAAAGCTGAAGAGAAGTTAAAACAAATAAATATAGCATATGAAACATTATTAAATAATAGAAATAGAAATGCTAATTTTAATTATACTTATCATAATTATTATCAAGAGAATAGAACTGCAGTTTTCAACCAAAAAATGGCTAAAAAAGAATTGTTAAGAAAATATCAAGCAAAAAAGTACGAAATCACACTTTCAAAATGGGTATCTTATATAAATGTAATTATTCTTGCTTTTTCGTCAAAAGCTTATACTACTGTTGATGAAGTTAATTCATCTTATCAAGAAGCTCTTAAACGTATAGTAAATTTGTATAAAGAGTTACAACGAGAGTTTTTTGAAAAAAATATTATTAATGAAAGTGTTATTTCTGAAACAATAAATTATAGTTGTAGTTTGGATGATTTTTATGAACAATTATTAAAAATAAAAGATAAATATAGTATTGGAAATGTATTTTTAAGAAAAATAGAAGAAGTAACTGAAAAATATAAATATTATGCTGGTTATGATATAGCAAGAGCAGAAATTGAAGCTCAAAAGAGGAAAAAGTATAATGAAAGAGTTGGATTTTTACAAAAAAATATTGACATTTTTACAATAGAAGGACTTTATAAATTAATGCAAACCTTTCTTAAACAATTGGAAGATGAAATTAAAGAGATATTCTCCAAAGCTTTTGATATAAAAAATAAAATTGATAATTTGGAATCTACAGTATATGAAACAAATGATACAGAAATAATAAATGCGTATATGACTTTAAAAATAAATTTTGAAAATGGGCAACTATTTAAAGCATCTTTAAATCAAATAGAATACGTTAAATCAATGATACGGCGTAAAAAAGTTCTTAGCTCAGTAAATATCAAAACAGTTAGTGATAGCAGTTATTATGTTTTGAGTGATGTTCAAAAAATAAAGCTAAACAATAATAAGTTAGATTACTTGAATTTAAAGGATAATATTATTGATGATAAATATATAGATAAAATAAATGGTTTTACGAAAGTTAAAAGGCAAAATTTTAATGAAGATAAATAAGTCTTATAATTAAATTCTATAGGTGGTGATATTTATAATTATCACTACTTTTCTTTTGGCTTGAATTTTAGTATAATAAGTATGGAAAGAGGGACAATTATGTATTTATTTATAGAATATCCTAAATGTAGTACTTGTCGTAAAGCTAAAAAGTTTTTAGATGATAATAATATTAAATATACTGATAGAAATATAGTAACTGATAATCCTACTAAAGAAGAATTAAAGAAATTTCTTGAAATTAGTGGTAAAGATATAAAAACACTCTTTAATACAAGTGGTAATTTATATAAAGGGTTACATTTAAAAGATAAGTTACCTAATATGACTTTGGATGAAAAGCTTGAGTTATTATCTACTGATGGTATGCTTGTAAAAAGACCCATTTTAGTAGGAGATGATATTGTTTTAACTGGCTTTAAAGAAGATATATGGAAAGAAGTGATAATTAATGGATGAATTATTTAAAAAACTTAATATAACTCCTAAAAATATAAAACTTTATGAAGTAGCATTTTCTCATTCTTCTTATGCTAATGAACACAAAGCTAAGAAAGATTATGAGAGATTAGAATTTTTAGGGGATGCTGTTGTTGATTTAGTTATGGCTGATTACTTGTATCGTAATCATGATGAAAACGAAGGTACTATGACTAAAGTAAGAGCAAGTTATGTATGTGAGAATGCTTTATATGAGTATTCTTTAGGACTAGGACTTAATAACTATATAAAAGTAGGACATGGAGAGGAATTACATGGAGGTAAACTTAAGAAAGCTATAGTTGCTGATATCTTTGAATCTTTTATGGGTGCTATTTACTTAGATCTTGGCTATGCCACTGTTAGAAGAGTTATTTTAGATATTATAGTCCCTTATGTTACTAATCCTAATGTAACATTTTTCTCAGATTATAAATCTGCTTTACAAGAGGCAGTTCAAACCACTAAAAAGAGTCTTTATTATGAACTAATTTCAGAGTCAGGTCCTCCTCATGATAAAACATTTAAAATGCAAGTAAGAGTAGATGGTATTATCTATGGAGAAGGAGTAGGAAGCAGTAAGAAAGAAGCAGAACAACTAGCTGCTAAAAATGCTTTAGAAAAACTTGCTATATAATTATGGAAACACAAGAATTAAAACTGTATAATAGTTTAATAGAACATCTTCTTGATTTAGAAGATGAAGGTTATGAGATAAGAGAAGATATTGTTAGATTTAATTTAGAGAATATTTTAAAAAATCAAAAATTGTTAATAGACCCTGAAATAAGTGAACGATTAGCTGTTTTAGTAAATAGTGCTACTATTGCAACTAAAGTTTTAGGTTTGATTGCAACTTCTGTAGAAGAAGGATTTGAAAGAGAAGATACTAAAAGTTTAGGATTTAATTATTGTAATACTAAAATTATAGAAAATCTTTATACTAATCATGATATTTATTTAAGTTTGTTAATTAATTATAGAATTTATAAATTGAATCATTATCATGATGAATATTTTACTAAAAATAATAACGAAAAATTGGCAGTTGAAAGAAAGATAAAAGAAGCTGATAAGTTGTTAGTCAAAAATTTTCATTTGAAAATATAAGGGAAATAGTGTATACTTAATGAAGTTTTGTTTCTATATAAAAAGAAAGGAGAATTTATGAGTAAAATAAAAATATTTAGTTTAGGTGGACTAAACGAAAATGGTAAGAATATGTATGTTGTTGAAGTAGATAAAAACATCTATGTATTTGATGCCGGAAGTAAATTTGATAATGAAAAAAATCTAGGAATAGATTATATTATTCCTAACTTTGATTATTTAATAAAAAACAGAAAAAGAATAAAAGGGATCTTTTTAAGTCACGGTCATGAAGGTAATATGGGAGCAGTTCCTGATATATTAAAGCAAATTCCAGAAATCAATATCTATGGAGCGAAACTAACTTTAGAAATATTAAAACAAGATTTAACAGAACAAGAAATTAAAAAGAGTCATTTAATAGAGATTAAACCACATCATAAATTAGAGTTTGGTAGGGAAAGTATATTTCCTATTTCTATGACTCATTCTATTCCTGATGCCTTATGCTATGTTTTATATACTAAAGATGGAGCGATAGTTTATACAGGAGATTTTACCTTTGATCATACAGAAACAGGTTTATATAAAACAGATATAGGTAAACTTGCTTATGTTGGTAAACAAGGAGTACTTTGTCTTTTAGCAGAATCTATGTATGCTGAGCGTGATGGATATACTAGTCCTAATAATAGAGTAAGTGACTTTATTAGAAATGTATTAGCAAGAAATAAAGGGAGAATAATTGCAACTGTTTTTCCTGCTCATTTCTATAGAATACAAGAGATATTTGATGAAGTTAGTAAAACTCATAGAAAGATTGTTATTATGGGGCATGCTTTACAAAATACTATTAACTATGCCTTAAAGAATAATTATTTAACTATTGATAGAAGAGTAATAGGAGATTTAAATAACTTAAATGATAAAGATGTAGTAGTATTAATATCAGATGAAAAGGAAAAACCTTTTGCAAATCTAGAAAGAATAATTAAAGGTTATGATAAATTCATTAAACTTAATACTAATGATACAATTTTTATAACAGAACCTGCTTATGAGGGAATAGAAAAGCGTCTTGCTACTGTTATGGACGATATAGCAATGCTTGGTGTTAATGCTATTAGTTTATCTAGTAAAAAACACTTATTGCATCATGCATCTCGTGAAGATTTATCTTTATTAATTAATATAATGAATCCTAAATATTATTTTCCAGTTAAAGGAGAATATCGCAATCAATATGCTAATGCTGAAATAGCAGAGTCTTTAGGTGTACCAAAAGATAATATTATCTTAAAGCAAAATGGTGATGTTACACTATTTATTAAAGGTAATCTTGTTCCTACTAATGAACATATTACTACGGATGAACTTTTAATTGATGGTAAAAGTAATGGTGATATAGGGGACTTAGTCTTAAAAGATAGAGAAATGTTAGGAGAAAACGGTATTGTTATTATAAGTTGTACTCTAGATAGAGAAACTAAAAAAATATTAGCAGGACCAGAAGTTCTAACAAGAGGTTTCATCTATGTTAAAGATAATCTAGACTTAATAGATGAGATTAAAAATATGTCATTAGAAATAATAGAAAAGAATATTAGCGAAGGATCGAAAAGAGTAGAGTATAGTGCTATTAAAACAGAAGTAAGAGATGTACTTGGTAAATATTTTTATAAAACTATGGAAACAAAACCTATGATAATAACAGTTATACAAGAAGTGTAAGTGTAAACTTATGCTTTTTATAAAAATTTTTTGGTCGAAAATTTCGACCAAAAAATATGGAAACTCGTGGTGGTAGATATAGATGTCCTAGAGTTTTTACAGAACAAGGAGTTGCCATGCTTGCCACAATATTAAAATCTAAAGTCGCTATACAAGTAAGTATAAGAATAATGGATGCTTTCGTGGCAATGAGAAAATATATATCAAATGATTTAATTGAACATAATAAAATGCTAATTAATCATGAAAATAGACTAACTTTATTAGAGAATACCTTTGATAGTTTTAAAGATAAAAATAATCATATCTTTTTTGAAGGCCAGATTTATGATGCTTATTCTCTTATGGTAAAGATATTTGAGAAAGCTTTAAGTAGTATTATTATAATAGATAATTATGTTGATAAAAACATATTAGATATATTATCTAAAACTAGTAGAAATGTTACTCTTATTA
>CAMMMG010000013.1 GCA_946497925.1 uncultured Mycoplasmatota bacterium | reverse complement strand
ATTGGGCACTGTTATACAACAATAGTAGCTGATGCTATTGCAAGGTATAAAAGAAATAAAGGTTATGATGTTTATTTTCAAACTGGTACTGATGAACATGGTTTAAAAATAGAAACAAAAGCTCATGATGCTGGTGTCAGTCCTAAAGAATATGTTGATGAAGTAGTAGAAAATGCTAAGGACTTATGGAAGGCATTGGATATTTCTTATGACTATTTTATTAGAACTACTGATGAAAATCATGTTAAAACTGTTCAAAAAATATTTACTAAACTTTATGAACAGGGAGATATTTATAAAGGAAGTTATAAGGGACTTTATTGTATTCCTTGTGAATCTTTTTGGACTAAGACACAGCTTGTAGATGGAAAATGTCCTGACTGTGGTAGAGAGGTTAAAGAAGTAGAAGAAGAAGCTTACTTTTTAAAACTTTCTAAATATCAAGATAGATTAGTTGAATTTTTAGAGGAACATCCTGATTTTATAGAACCAGAGTCTCGTAAGAATGAGATGATTAATAACTTTATTAAACCAGGTCTTGAAGATTTATGTGTTTCTCGTACTAGTTTTAAATGGGGTATTCCTGTTCCTTTTGATGATAAACATGTTGTTTATGTGTGGTTAGATGCTTTGACTAACTATATTACATCGCTTGGATATATGAGTGATGATGATAGTAAGTTTAAAAAATATTGGCCTGCTGATTTACATTTAGTTGGTAAAGAGATAATTAGATTTCATACTATAGTGTGGCCTATTATCTTAATGACTTTAGATTTACCACTTCCTAAGAAAGTTTATGGACATGGTTGGCTTGTTATAGAAGGAGCGAAGATTTCTAAATCTTTAGGTAATTATAGAGACCCTAGAGAATATATTAAATACTTTGGTGTTGATGCAGTTAGATATTTTGTTTTAAGAGAAGTTCCTTTTGGAAGTGATGGTAACTTTTCAGTTGAGGCTCTAATAGAGAGAACTAATGCTGACCTTGCAAATACTTTAGGTAATTTAGTACAACGTACTATTAGTATGGCTAATAAGTATTTTGATGGAGTTGTTACTAATAAAGAATATTATGAAGATTTAGATACTTCTCTTATAGATAAAATAAATAGTTTAGATGAAGAGATTAGTAAAGATATAGATAATCTTGAGATATCTAATGCTTTAAATAAAATATTTGAAGTATTAAGAGCTAGTAATAAGTATATTGATGAAACTACTCCTTGGATTCTTGCTAAAGATGATGCTAGTAAAGATAGATTAGAAACTGTTTTATATAATTTACTTGAATCTATTAGAGTATGTTCTATTAATTTATCTTTTGCAATACCTTCTACATCTAAAGAGATTTTAAGACAGATTAATAATAATAGAGAAGAAAATGGTTATTTAAAAGATAATAAATATGAAGTAGGAACTCCTAGTGTATTATTCCAAAGAATAGATAAAGATAAGTTCTTAAAAGAGCATGATTTGTAAAATTTTAGTGTAAACTGAAAAATAATTAGGGTGATTTTTAAAATTATCCTAATTTTTATGTTATAGTTGAAGGGTAGTGTTTACGTAGTAACAAGTAGTATTTGAAGTCGTAAGAAAGGATAGAATTATGACTAAGAAACGAAAGTTAGAAATTGAAGAAGTGGCAGTTGCAGTACTTTATGGAGTTTTAGTTGTAATGGTTATTATAGGGCATAATATATTAGATATCGGTTATTTAATTGTATTAACTTTTTATTTAATAAGATTGTTTTTATGTCGAAGAAAAAAGAATAAGTCTTGTAAATAGTAAAATACTGTTTAGAAGATTCTTTTTTTGATATAATGCTTTTAGGAAGCGGTGATTTTTATGTATATAGATACACATTGTCATTTAAGTAGGGAAGATTATGATGATATAGATAAAGTTATAGAAGAGAACAAGAATGCTAATATTGATAAAATTGTTGTATCAGGTTGTAGTAGGGAAAGTATAGAAGAAGTAATGGATTTAAAAGATAGGTATGATATGGTTTATGTTACGATAGGATATCATCCAGAATATGCTGATACTGTTACTGAATCTGATTTAGACTATTTAAAGAGTTTATTAGGCGAGAAAAAAATTATAGGTATTGGGGAGATAGGTCTTGATTATCACTATACTAAAGAAAATAAAGATAAACAGATATGGTTATTTGAAGAACAATTAAAAATTGCTGAAGAGTTTAATCTTCCTGTTGTAATACATTCTAGAGATGCAACTATGGATACTATTAATACTTTAAAGAAATATAAAGTAAAAGGAATAATACACTGTTTTAGTGGAAGTTTAGAGACTGCTAATATTTATATTAGTATGGGATTCTTATTAGGAATAGGTGGAGTTGTTACTTTTAAAAACTCTAAATTAAAAGATGTAGTTAAAGAAGTACCTTCAGAATCTATTGTGCTTGAGACTGATAGTCCTTATCTTACTCCTGTTCCCTTTAGAGGAAAAATTAATTCTTCTAAGTATTTAGAGTATATTGCTAACTTTATTGCTGATATAAAAAATATTAGTGTAGAGGAATTAGCAGAAATTACCAGTAGAAATGCTTCAAGTTTATTTGACTTTGATAAATAATAATGCTAGTATTATCTTAAATAGAAAATGAGGTAAAAAGATGGGTAAAAGATTTTTAAGATATTTTGGTTTTGTAATTATTGTTTTTGCTCTAGCTTTTGTTGTATTATCTGGTAATAATAAGACTGTAGTAATGACTTCTAATATTAATAGTGTAAAGAGTTTGCAAGCAGTTCATATTGTTAATAAGTATAATTCTATTAAAGAGATGGAGAAGGCTAAAGAACCTGTTTTATATGATAATTTTTATGATGCAATTAGTGTTGCTAGTAGTAGTCCAGTAGCTTTTATGGGCACTCTTACTGCTTATGGTCCTGACTGTCCAGGATGTTCTGGTAATAGTGCTTGTCCGCCTCGTCAAAATTTTAAGAATGGAAACATTTACTTTGAAGATCAAGTTTATGGAAAGGTGAGAGTAGTTGCTGCAGATAGATCTATTCCATGTGGTAGTATTGTTAGGATAAGTGGAATCAATATATATAGTGAACCTATTCTTGCTATTGTTATGGATAGAGGTGGAGCGGTTACTGGTAATCATATGGATTTATTATTTACAAGTCAATCTAATTTAGAAGGATTTGCTACTAGCCATAATATAAAATTTGAACTTATACGATATGGATGGTAATAAAGTGTCTAGCTGTAGATACTTTATTCTTTTTTTGCAAAAAATATTGCTTTTATAATTAAATCTATGCTATAGTTATCATAGAAGGAGGTTAGATACAAGATGAAGGATAATAATTCTAAACAAGTATTATTATCAGTGCTTGGAGTAGCAATTTTAGTTGTAGCTGTAGTTGGAGTATCATTTGCAGCATTTAGTTATAGTAAAACAGGAGAAAGACTTAATACTATTACAACTGGTACTATTACAATGAGTTATAGTGAAACTACTAATGGTATTAATTTAACTAATGCACTTCCTATGACAGATGCAGTAGGAATGAAATTGAAAGAAACAAATCAATATTTTGATTTTACTGTTAGTGCTACTATTAGTGGTAATACTACAATTAACTATGCAGTTACTGCAACAAAAGAAGCTGATAGTACTATTCCAGATACAGGAGTTAAAGTATATTTAACTGATATGGATGGTACTGCAGATACTCAAATTTTAGCACCAACTAAAGTTTCTGCTTTACAAAAAACTACAAGTGATGTTTCAGGTGCACCAAATGATCAATACAAGTTAACATCTGATACATTCTCTGCTTCAAGTTCACATGCTTATCGTTTAAGAATGTGGGTAGCAGATGATTATCAAGTTAGTGGTGATACTCAAACATTTAAGTTAAGAGTAAATGTTTATGGTGCAGCTGCTGCTCAATAGAAGTAGTTAGCATTAAAAAGTGTCTAATCTCTGACACTTTTTTCTTTTTTAAAAAAACAGATTGATTTAGTTCGTATTTTTATGATATAGTTATATTGTAGAAGGAGGTTAGACAATAAATGAAGAACAATAATAACAATTCAAAACAAGTGTTATTATCAGTATTAGGTGTTGCTATTTTAGTTGTAGCTGTAGTGGGAGTATCATTTGCAGCGTTTAGCTATAGTAAAACAGGTACACAAGTAAATACAATTACAACTGGTACTATTTCAATGAATTATGTTGAAGGTGAAAATGCTATTAACTTAACAAATGCTCTTCCAATGACTGATGATGTTGGTAAAGCATTATCTGATGAAAATCAATATTTTGATTTTACAGTAACTGCTAATATTACTGGTACAACTACAATTAATTATGCAATAACTGCTACAAAAGTAGATCCAGATAGTACTATTCCAGAAGCTGGTGTTAAAGTATATTTAACTGATATGGATGCAGATGGCGATACTCCTATTTCTGGATATGAAACACCAAAGAAGGTTAGTGAATTAACAAAAACTTCAAGTGATGTTTCAGGTGCTCCAAATGGTGATTATAAGCTTACAAGTGGAACATTTAATGCAACAACTACACACAAGTATCGCTTAAGAATGTGGGTAGCAGATGATTATCAAGTTACTGGTACTTCACAAGCATTTAAATTAAAAGTAAATGTTTATGGTACTGCTTCTGCTCAATAGAAGTAGTTAGTATTAAAAAGTGTCTAATCTCTGACACTTTTTTCTTTTGTTTGAAAATTAATTGCTTTAGGCATACTTTTTATGATATAGTTTTATTGTAGAGGAGGTTAAATAATGAAGGATAATAATTCTAAACATGTGTTATTATCAGTGCTTGGAGTAGCAATTTTAGTTGTAGCTGTAGTGGGAGTATCATTTGCAGCATTTAGTTATAGTAAAACAGGTACTAAAGTAAATACTATTACAACTGGTACTATTACAATGAGTTACAGTGAAACTACTAATGGAATCAATTTAACTAATGCTCTTCCAATGACTGATGCTGTTGGTAAGGCTTTAAAGACAGAAAATCAATATTTTGATTTTACTGTAAGTGCTACTATTAGTGGTAATACTACAATTAACTATGCAGTTACTGCTACTAAAGAAGCAGATAGTACTTTACCAGAATCTGGAGTTAAACTTTATTTAACTAATATGGATGAAGATGCTGATAGTCAAATAATGGCTCCAACTAAATTTAATGCTATACCTAAAACTACAGCAGGTGAAGTATCTAGTGCTCCAGCTAATCAAGCAAAGTTATATGCTGGTACATTTAATGCAACTGGTTCACATGATTATCGTTTAAGAATGTGGGTAGCAGATGATTATCAAGTTACTGGTACATCTCAAACTTTTAAAGTAAGAGTAAATGTATATGGTGCTGCAGCAGCACAATAGAACTTTAAATTATAAGGTGTCTGATTTCTGACACTTTTTTCTTTATAAAAATGTTGCTATAGTTATTTTCTTCGTGTTATAGTTATATTGTAGAAGGAGGAAAGAGTAAATGGAAAATAATAATTCTAAACAAATGATATTATCAATACTTGGAGTAGTGATTTTAGTTGTTGCTGTTGTTGGAGTATCATTTGCAGCGTTTAGTTATAGTAAGACAGGTGAAAAAGTAAATACAATTACTACAGGTACTATTACTATGAGCTATAGTGAAGATACTAATGGTATTAATCTTAGCAATGCTTTGCCTATGTCTGATGATCAAGGAAAGGCTTTATCTGGTTCAAATAATGTCTTTGATTTTACAGTAACTGCTACTATTAACGGCTCTGGTAATACTACAATTAATTATGATGTAACAGCGACTAAAGAGAGTGATAGTACTCTTGATGATAGTGCTGTAAAAGTATATTTGACTAGTATAGATAATAGTGCAGATACGCAGGTTTTAGCTCCAACTAAAGTTAGTGCTTTAACAAAAACTGGTAGTTCTGAAGCAAGTGGTGCTCCTAATGGTCAATACAAACTTACAACTGGTACTTTTACATCTACTACTACACGTAAATATCGTTTAAGGATGTGGGTTGCAGAAGATTATTCTAGTTTAAGTGCTTCAGGTACATATAAATTAAGAGTAAATGTATATGGTGCAGCTGCCGCTCAATAAAAGTGTATAACACTTTTTTCTTTTCTTGCTAAACTTTTATATATGTGATATATTTTTATTGTAGGAGGCTTTATATGAAAAAGGAAAATAGTAATAATTCTAAGTCAATTGTACTAATTATAGTTTGCATTATTATTTTAATTTTAGCTGTTATTGGAGTAAGTTATGCTGCTGTTTTTTACTCTAAGGTTGGAGAAAAAGTAAATAGAGTTACAACAGGTACTATGACTATGAGTTATAGTGAAACTACAAATGGTATAAATTTAACAAATGCATATCCTATGACTGATGAAGTTGGTAGAAGTTTAAATGAAGAGAATCAGTACTTTGATTTTACAGTTAATGCTAGTATGGGTGGTAATGTTATAATAAACTATGTCATTACTGCTACAAAAGAAGCAGATAGTACTTTACCTGATAATGCTGTTAAAGTATATTTAACTAGTATGAATAGTGGAAATGAATCTCAAGTATTAGAACCAACAAAAATATCTGATTTACAAGTTACTTCTCTAAATAGAGAAGGAGCACCTAATGGACAATTTATACTTCTTAATAGTAACTTTAATAAAACAGAGTCACGTAATTATAGATTAAGAATGTGGGTAGCTAGTGATTATGTTCTTCCTAATGTTAGCCAGACTTACAAATTACGTGTAAATGTCTATGGAAATGTAGCGGTTTAGTGTTTTGTAGTACAGTTTATCTGTACTTTTTTCTTTACCAAAAAAAGTTAGTGTGATACAATTATCTTAAGATACGAGGGAGTGTTATTATGGATAATCAAAATTATAAAGATGAATCAATAAAAAAAGAATCAAACAATAAGGTATTTATTGTTGTTATTTCTTTGTTTATCTTTATTATTATGGTGATAGGTGTTTCTATGGCTACTTTTACTTATACTAAAGAAAATAAGAGTATTAATACAATAAGCACAGGAAATATTTATCTAAATTATACCGAAGATACTAATGGTATTAATATTACTAATGCTTATCCTATGGCAGATGAAGTTGGTAAAGCTTTGACTAATGAAGATCAATATTTTGATTTTACTGTAGAAGCTTCATTAGAAGGTGATGTAAGTGCTAATTATGAGGTTTCGGCAGAAAAAGAAGCTTCTTCTACTTTAGATAATGATGAAGTTAAATTATACTTAGAAAAAAAAGTAAATAATACTTATCAGGAAGTTATGGCACCTAAAAATTTCACTCCGCTTAAAGAAAGTACTGATTTAGGTACGATGGCTGGTTCTATGTTATTAGATAGTGGTACTGTTTCTAAAAGTTCAACTGTTAATTATAGATTAAGAATGTGGGTAGCGGATACTACTATTTTAGATAACTTAGAAAAGAGTTTTGGTGTTAGAGTATCTATTAAAGCAAAAGTAGATTTATCAGAGTAATTCTCTTTTTATGACTTTTTCTTTTTTTAAAGTTGTGCTATTATATACTTTAGAATAATAAGTGGGTGATAACTCGATGAAAAAAAATAATAAAGATTGGTTGAATACGCTTAAGAAAATATTACATTTTATTACGACAGTACTCATGTATTGCATTTGCTTAATGATGATAATTGTTTTCTTAGTATTTATAGTTAATTTTATCGATAAGCAATATAATTTAAAATCTGGAAAGAACAAAAAAGACCTTTTTTCAGCTTATACAATAGTTAGTCCTTCTATGGTTCCTACTATTAATGTATTAGATGTTGTAGTTACAATGAGGGTAAATAGTCCTGAAGATTTAGAGAAAGGGGATATTATAACATTTAATTCTACTGATTATAGATATTCTGGTGTTTTAGTTACACATAGAATTGTTGATATTGAAAAGACGACTAGTGGTGAGTATCTTTACACTACTAAGGGAGATAATAATAATACCCAAGATTCTTCGAGAATTAGTTTTGATGAAATATATGGTAGAGTTATATTTAGAATTCCTAAAATAGGTTATATTCAATATTATCTTAGTTCTATTTTAGGATGGGTTTCTATTATTATTGTTCCTGCAGTTATGATTATAGGTTATGATATATATAAATTAGTTAAAACTTTAAGATCTAAAGAGGATAACATTAAGAAGATTGATAATAAAAAAGAAAATACTAAAAATAAAAGGATTAAGAAAGAAAAAGAAGGAAGGTTTAAAAAATGAAAAAAATAGTTTTGTTACTTTTGGCAGGAGTTGCTTTATTTGCTTTTATTTTTATTACTTCGATATTATGGTATAGATTTTTCTATAATGATTCTACTACTGGTAGTAATATAAATTCTGTTAATGTTCAACTTGGTGATAATAATGTAATAGATGAAAGTGGATTGATTCCTTTGGATGATGTGACTGCTAAGACTATTACTCCTTATGAATTTAAGGTTGAGAATAATAGTACTAATGATACTACTTATAATGTTTTGTTAGAAGATGGTGTTATTAGTGATGACGTAAATTATACTAATAAAGAGTTGCTTTCAAGAAATCAGTTAAGATATCAATTATCTTTAAATGGTAATGTTATTAAAGTCGGTAATTTGAATGATGTTGAAAATAATATTTTAGATACTAGGAATATAACTTCTTCACAAGTTAATAATTATCAGTTGCGTATTTATGTAGGGGAGTCTTTCCAAAATACTGATTGGCAAAATAAATATTATCATTTTAATATTAATGTACAAATGGAGGATGAAAATGTATGAAAAAGGTTCTTTTAGAATATGCTAATGTTTTTGCTTATACTATTACAGGTTTAGTTTTTGGTCTTTCCTTCTTTTTACTTTTTATTAACTTTTATCATATGCAGGAGTTAGCAGAGACTGTTGATGTTAGTTCTTATAATGATACTAATAAGGCAACTGTAGAAAGTAAAATTGAGACTATAAGAAATAATATAAGTGTTTATAATCAATCTACTTATACTGGTTCTCTTAATATATATGGACTTAATACTGTTCAATTAAAATTACAGGATTGTCTTGAGATATTAGAAAGTGAAGATATGATGAAATATTTTGAGTTAGATGAGATAGGTATTAACGATAGTTATAATTTTACTTTGGATTTTAAAAATAAAATATTAAATGACTGTTTAGTTATGCAGGTTAAATCTATGTTTAATACTGATACTGTGGCGATGTTACCTAATTTTAATATTATAAAACCTTATGTAGAACTTAATTTAGATACTTTACTTGATTCTACTAATTATGTTCAAAGTAATATTGAAAATTCTGATCATTATTATTTCAGTACAGAAACTAATAAAGCTAATTTCTTTAATTTAGTTGATGATAGTTATTCAGATGTTATGAATAGTTATCAGAATTCTCTTGATTTACTTGTAGAAATTTCTAATTGGTATAGAAATGTAGTATTAGGAGGTTAGATAATGAAGATAATTTTTAATTGGTTATTTTATGGTCTTAAATTTCTTCTTTTAATTGCAGCTTTGGGTTTGACTTTGTTTGTTTTAATTAGAATGAATGTAAGACTTGAAAAAAATATGATGTCAATTTTACCAGAATTAATTCCTTTTGTACTTTTATTAATTTTGTTTATAGTTAATATGATTTTTAAACAGAAAGGTGTTAATGAAAATATATTTTACAATTTAACTTGTTGTTTGGTTTTAGCGACAATTGTATGTGTAACATTAAGGGCTGTTTTGGATACTAATATGGTTCTTAATGAAAAATATGGGTATGGTGTAGATTTTAACTTTTTTGACAATTTTGTTGCTTATATAAATATTATGTTATATGGTTTATCAATTGCTAATATTTTATTTGTGTTTAGAGGGAAAGATAAAAATGTAGAAAAGTCTAAGGAATTAAAGAATGCTTAGACTTTTTTCTTTACAATTATTTTAACTCTTAATATAATCTTAGTTATAAGTGAAATAAAAGGAAGTGACTTTTGTGGAGGAGTTTAAATTTAAGAAAAAGTTTGGACAAAATTTTTTACAAAATAAAGCTATTGTTGATAAAATTGCTAGAGTTGCTGATATTAAGAGTAATTCTTTAATTATAGAAGTAGGTCCTGGTAGTGGTAATTTAACTGTTGCTTTAGCAGAACTATATAAAGATAGTAATATTTTGGCTTATGAAATAGATAATAATTTAGAAGATATTCTTTCTGTTAGACTTAAGGATTATAATAATGTAAAAGTCTTATTTTCTGATTTTCTTAAGGCAGATATTGCTTTAGATGTGAGGGAATATTCTTATAATGATATTTATTTTGTTAGTAATGTACCATACTATATAACTACTCCTATACTTTTTAAATTAATTGATAGTAATTTATCTTTTGAAAAAATTGTAATGATGGTTCAAAAAGAGGTTGGGGATAGATTTTGTAGTAAAGTATCTACAAAAGATTATGGGGCTCTTACTGTTATTCTTAATTATTTTTTTGATGTGAGAAAAGAATTTATTGTTGATAGGAATCAGTTTTATCCTAGACCTAATGTAGATAGTGTTGTTGTGTCTTTTAGTAGAAAAGAGAAGCTTGAAGAGTTAGTAGATAAAGCCTTTTTTATAAAACTTGTTCATGATAGTTTTCAGTTTAGGAGAAAGACTTTAAGAAATAATTTAAAGAAATATGATTTAGAACTAGTAGAGAGTGTTTTAAATAAATATGGATATGATTTGAGTGTGAGAGCTGAGGCTTTAGATTATAAAATATTTGTTGAGATGGCTAATACTTTATATAAATCATAATTATTTCTTTTAAACATATAATTTAATGGGTGAATTTTATGTTTAAAATAGGTGATGTTGTAACTAGGAATTCTTATAACAACGATATAATATTTACAATTATTGATATTAAAGATGATATAGCTTATTTAAAAGGAATAGATGTTAGACTTTATGCTGATAGTAGTTTAGATGATTTAGAAAAAGCTTTAGCTAATTCTGATAATAATAAAGACCGTAATGATGCTTTAAAGATTAAAGATATGTTAAATTTAGATAGAAGTGAATACTTTTATTTACCAGGGAAGATTTTACATATTGATGGAGATAAAGATTACTTGAAAAGATGTATAGATTTTTATAAAGATATGCATTTAGAAGCTTATGGTGTTAATTTAGATGAAGAAAGATTTGAAAGAGATATTACTTCTTGTTTAAATGAGTATAAACCAGATATTTTAGTTATTACAGGACATGATTCTTTTAAGAAAAATAAAGATAAGAATAATTTGTCTAGTTATCAGAATTCAAATAATTTTGTTAAGGCAACTGTTAAAGCTAGAGAATATGAGAGAAATCAAGATAAACTTATTATAATAGCAGGAGCATGTCAGTCTTTTTATGAAGATTTAATTAAAGCGGGTGCTAACTTTGCTTCTAGTCCTAAGAGAATTAATATTCATGCACTTGATCCTGCTATAATTGCAAGTGCTGTAGCATTATCTCCTAAGAATAAAGAAATTGATTTAATAAGTCTATTAGATAAAACACATTACGGTAGTGATGGTATTGGTGGTATTATTACTAATGGTGTTATGTATGTGGGGTATCCTAGATGAATGTTGATAAAGTAAGAGATGAGGTTAAGTCTCAAGAGGGAAAGATACTTCATTTTAAATTTAATGGTAGTAGAAATCAAATAGTAGAATTTGATGGGGAAATAATAGAGACATATCACTCTATATTTGTAGTTAAATTAGTCGATGATAATAATATTAAATCTTTTTCATATAGTGATTTAATTACTTCTAGTTTAGAGATACTTAAATAGATGCATATATTAGTAAAGTAATTGACAATGTTTTAAAAATATCTTGCAAAAGTTAGTTAACTGGTATAGAATTGACTTATAAGACTTAGTATTAGGAGGTTACATATGAAAATTACATCTGTAAATGTACGTAAAATTGAAAAAGAAGGAAGTCGTATGAAAGGTATTGCATCTGTATTGCTAGATGATTCTTTTGCGGTTCATGATATTAGAATCATTGAAGGTGATAATGGACTTTTTATTGCTATGCCTAGTAGAAAGACTCAAGCTGGAGGATATCGTGATATTGCACATCCAATTAATCCAGAAGTTAGAGCAATGTTTCAAGATAAAATTATTGAAGCATATAATAACATTAAAGATGAAGATACTAAAGAAGATTAATTCTTCTTTTTTTCATATTTAATTTTCTTTTGCATATCATTTATTAGGTGATGATATGGAAACTAAGGAAGCAATTATTAATAATTATAATCATAGTATTACTATTACAGAAAGAAAGAACTTACTTATTACTGGAGTTAAGAAAATAGAGAACTTTGATAGTGAAGAGTTTTTGCTTGAAACAGTTATGGGATTTTTAGTTGTTAAAGGTGAAGATTTGGAACTTGTTAAATTAGATACTTTAGCAGGTAATGTTTCTATTAAGGGCTTGATAAAAGGATTTTCTTATATGGATGAAAATAATTCTAAGAAAGAAAAAGATGGATCTAGTGTCTTTAATAGATTGTTTAGATAATGATTTTAAGTGAACAAATAATATCTATTATTTTTTCTTTTATTTATGGGTGTATATTATCTCTATTATATAATTTAAACTATAATTTACTCTTTAATAAAAGAAAAGTATATAAAGTTATTTTTAATATTATTTTTATTCTTGATTTAGTGTTAATTTATTTTCTTATTATGAAAAAAATAAATAATGCTATTATTCATCCATATTTTTATTTATCTATTATTTTAGGCTTTTTTAGTTGTTTTAATATTAGTAAGAGATTTAGAAATGTTTTTAAGGATACTAACATAGATAAAAAAAGTGACTAAAGTTGTCAAGCAGAAGTTGTTGATATTGAATTAGTTATTTTATATTATTATAATATATGTTAGGAAAGTAGGTGTTGTTTTAATGGCTAAAAGGCATAAGAAAAAGAAAAAAATAGGTCCTATTCTTTTACTTTGCTTATCTTTTGCAATTATTATTTTTACTACTTTCACTATTTTTAAGTATTGGACAGAAATATATAGTAAATATAAAGAGAAAGGTGAATTACAAAAAGAACTTGCTTCTTTAAAAGATAAAGAGGAAGAGTTAGAGTCTGATGTTAATAAGCTTCAAGATTCTGATTATGTAGCAAGGTATGCAAGGGAAAAATATTTTTACTCTAAGGATGGAGAATATATTTTGAAAATACCTGAGGATGAATAGGTATTTTCTTTTTTCTGTTTTGAGTTATAATATATTTGAGGGATGTTTATGGATGTAGAGAAACTTTATAAAGATATTATAATTAAACCAAGAGATGCTGTTGTATTTGGATGTAGTTATGGCCCTGATTCTATGGCTTTATTTAAGACTCTTTTAGAATATAGAAAAAATCATGATATAGTTTTAATCTGTGCTCATGTTAATCATGATAGGAGAGTTGAAAGTGCTAAAGAGAAAGAAGATTTAGAAGAGTTTTGTAAAGAGAATAATGTTATTTTCGAATATATGAAAATAGAAAAATATGGCGATGATAATTTTCATAATGAAGCTAGAAATATTAGATATCAATTCTTTGATGAAGTAGTTAAAAAGTATAATGCTAAATATTTATTTACAGCTCATCATGGGGATGACTTGATGGAAACAATACTTATGAGAATTGCTAGAGGTTCTACTTTAAGAGGATATAGCGGCTTTAAAAAGAAAGTTTTAATGGATGGTTATTATATCTATAGACCTTTTATAGGTTTAACAAAAGATGAACTTTTAGAGTATTGTCATAAGAATAAAATAAACTATGCTGTTGATAAAAGTAACTTTAGTAATGTCTATACAAGAAATAGATATCGTATGGAGGTTCTTCCTTTCTTAAAGAGTGAAGAAAAAGATATACATAAGAAATTCTTAAAGTTTAGTAATGTTTTGAGTGAAGCGGATGAGTTTATAGAAGAGGAAGCTGATAAAGCGATTAATAGAGTAGTTAAAGATAATAAGCTATATATAGATAAGTATTTAGAAATTAATAAGTTTTTAAAAAGAATTATTTTAGAGAGATTTATCTCTAGTTTTTATCAAGATGATTTGATATTAATTAATGATAAACATTTAGATTTAATAGAAAATCTTATTAATAGTAAAAAAAGTAATGCTAAAGTTAATCTTCCTAATGATGTTGAAGTGATTAAGAGTTATAATACTTTAATTATTAAGAGAAATCCTTCTTTACTTAGCAGTTATGAAATAGAAGTTAGTAAAGAAGTAATGCTTCCTAATGGGCATAAATTAGAATTAATAGACTCTGTTAAAGGTAATAGTAATAATATTATTAAATTATCTAGTAAAGAGATTGTTTTGCCTTTAATAGTTAGAACTAGAAAACTAGGTGATGTTATGACTATTAAAGGAGGAGGGCATAAAAAAATTAAAGATATTTTTATTGATAGTAAAATTCCTTTGACAGATAGAGATCTATGGCCTATAGTAGTTGATAGTCGTGGACATATTGTTTTTGTTCCAGGATTAAAAAAATCTAAATTTGATAAGACTAATAATGAATTTTATGATATAATACTGAGATATGAGTAGAAAAGGAGAGATTTTTTGTGAATGTAAATAAAAAAGTAGTTAAAAAAGGTTTACTTCCATATGTCTTTTTACTTCTAGTAATGCTTGGAGTTATATACTTTGTTAGTGTTGCTAATCAAAAGGTTAATGTTTTAACTTATAATGAGTTTATGACTAGTTTGGAAGATAAAGAAGTTAAGGAGATTACTGTTACTCCTCGTGATAGAGCGAAAATTTATGAGATTACTGGTACAATGGATAATTATAAAGAAAATGAAACTTTCTTTGTTAGAGTACCTTTATCTGATCAAGTAATGAAAAAGTTAGTAGAAGCTAGTGAAGTTGATGATTTTGAATTTACTAGTACCGCTGATCCAGAGTCTAGTACATTATTACTTGTTTTAGTTAATATTTTACCTATAGCAATACTTGGATTTGTTTGTTTTTGGTTTTTAACTAAACAAATGGGTGGAGGTAAGAATTCTCTTGACTTTGGAAAGAGTAAAGCTAAGTTGTCTAGTGAGAAAAATAAAGTTACATTTAAAGATGTAGCAGGACTTAACGAAGAGAAAGAAGAAGTTAAGGAATTAATTGATTTCTTAAAGAATCCTAAGAAGTTCCAAAAGTTAGGTGCTAGAATTCCTAAGGGAGTACTTTTATATGGTCCTCCAGGAACAGGTAAAACATTACTTGCTCGTGCAGTTGCAGGAGAAGCGAATGTTCCTTTCTATTATATTAGTGGTTCTGATTTTGTTGAGTTATTTGTAGGTGTTGGTGCTAGTCGTGTTCGTGATATGTTCCAACAAGCTAAAAGAACTGCACCTTGTCTTATCTTTATAGATGAGATAGATGCTGTAGGACGTCAAAGAGGTACTGGAATTGGTGGTGGACATGATGAGAGAGAACAAACATTAAACCAATTACTTACTGAAATGGATGGTTTTGGTGAAAATGAAGGTATCATTATTATCGCTGCAACAAATAGACCTGATGTACTTGACCCTGCATTACTTCGTCCAGGACGTTTTGATAGACAAGTTACTGTTAATTTACCTGATGTTAAGGGACGTGAAGAAATACTTAAAGTTCATGCTCGTAATAAAGTGTTAGCACCTAGTGTTAATATTCCTGCTCTTGCTAAGAGAACTCCAGGATATTCTGGTGCTGACCTTGAAAACTTGCTTAATGAAGCTGCGCTTCTAGCAGTTAGACGTAATAAAGATGCTATTACTATGAGTGAGATTGATGAAGCAAGTGATAGAGTGTTAATGGGACCTGCTAAGACTAGTGCTAAAAGAAGTGAAAATGACCGTAAGTTAGTTGCATATCATGAGTCTGGTCATGCTGTTGTTGGTATTAAGTTAAAAGGTGCTAATGATGTTCAAAAAGTTACTATTATTCCACGTGGTTCTGCTGGTGGATATAATATGATGATTCCTAGTGAAGAGAAGATTTGTAAGACTAAAACTGATTTACTTGAAGAAATTACTGGTTTACTTGCAGGACGTGTTAGTGAAGAAGTTGTATTTGGTGAAGTTACAACTGGTGCCCAAAATGACTTTGAGAAAGCTACTAAGATAGCAAGAGCTATGGTTACTGAATATGGTATGAGTGATTTAGGACCAATGCAATTAGAAGAAAGAGAAGGTAGTGCTTTCTTAGGTAGAGATTATGCTAAGACTCGTAACTTCTCTAATGAAGTAGCTCATGAAATAGATCAAGAAATGAGAAAGATTATTGATAAATGTTATGATGAGGCTACTAGAATAATTAAAGAAAATAGAGATTTACTTGATTTACTTGCTAAGACATTATTAGAGTATGAGACTTTAACTAAAGAACAAATTGATTACTTAGTAGAGCATGGAGAAATGCCTTCTGAAGAAGAAGAGACTAATTATGAAAATATGAGTTTAACTAAGTTAAAAGAACTTGCTAAAGAAAAAGGAATTAAAGGTTACTCTAAGATGAATAAAGCTGAACTAATAAAAGAACTTGAAAAATAGTTCTTTTTTCTGTATTATAAAATCAGTTATTCACAAAGCCAGTGGAAAAAGATGGAGGAAGTTATGAAAGCTAGGAAAGCAGTGGAAAAAGAAATAGGAGAATTTAGAAAATTTATTAGTAAAGGTGCTGTTTTAGATATGGCTATTGGTGTTATTATTGGTAGTGCCTTTTCTAAAATAGTTAGTAGTTTAGTAGATGATATATTTATGCCTTTACTTGGTGTTATATTAGGTGGACTTGACTTTAGTGGGTTATCTATTAAGATAGGTGATGCTTCTATTATGTATGGTTCTTTTATACAGAGTATTGTAGACTTTTTAATAATTGCTATTTGTATCTTTGTAATGGTTAAGATAGTTACTAATATTAGAGATAGAGCAGATAAGAAGTTAGGGATAGAACATAAAAAAGAAGAGAAGAAAAAAGATGAGCAAGTAGTGTTACTTGAAGAAATTAGAGATTTGTTAAAAGAGAATAAGACAGTAACAAAATAAGTATCTAATTTGTGAAAAATACTTGTATCAAGATTGTCTTTAGTATATAATATGCTTAAGGGAACTTCAACAGTTGAGTGTCTACCTCCTTGAAAGGAGGTTTGATAGATATGAATAAACGTATCTTTGTATTAAAAGTACTTAAGCATATCTCTATCATTTTATTTCTAGTTATCATATTGATAATAGTAATAAAAAAATGACACTTAATTCATCTAATGAATTAAATGTCTTCCTACAATAATATTTTGGGGTAGGCATTCAACAAGGCAATGTTGAACGTTCCCTTAATAGTTTATGTAAATTTCTTTTACATATTCATAGTAACATAAAAGTTTATATTTTTCAAGTGTTAGGTGATTTTATGTGGAAAATAGGTAATGTTGAAATAGATAATAGAGTTGTACTTGCTCCTATGGCTGGTATTTGTAATAGTGCATATCGTAAAATTGTTAAAGAGATGGGCTGTGGTCTTATCTATGCTGAAATGGTTAGTGATAAGGCGATATGTTATGATAATAAGAAGACTATTGATCTGCTTTATATGGAAGATGTTGAACGTCCTATTACACAACAGATATTTGGTAGTGATGTAGATAGTTTTGTTGAAGCAGCTAAATATATAGAGGAAAATATGAAGCCTGATATCATTGATATTAATATGGGGTGTCCTGTTCCTAAAGTGGCTTTAAGAGCACAAGCAGGAAGTGCTTTACTTAAAGATCCTAGCAAGGTAAAAGAAATAGTTAGTGCCGTGGTAAAGTCAGTTAATTGTCCTGTTACTGTTAAAATACGTAGTGGATGGGATGCTAATCATATAAATGCAGTGGAAATTGCTAAAACCTGTGAAGAAGCAGGTGCTAGTGCTATCTGTATACATGGTAGAACTAGAAGCCAAGGTTATTCTGGTAATGCTGATTGGAATATAATTAGAGATGTCAAGAATAGTGTTAAAATTCCAGTAATTGGTAATGGTGATGTTACTAGTCCAGAGAAAGCTAAGGAGATGCTAGACTTTACAGGTTGTGATGCTGTTATGATAGGTAGAGCGGCTTTAGGTAATCCTTGGCTTATTAGAAATACAGTTCTTTACTTAGAAGGTAAGCCTTATACACAACCTACAACTATTGATAAAATAGATATGTGTATAAAGCATTTAAAAATGTTAGCAGATTTAAAGAGTGAGAGACAAGCTGTATTAGAAATAAGAAGTCATGTGGGATGGTACTTAAAAGGTGTTAAAGGAAGTAATGAAATTAAAAATAAAATTTATAAAATGACTAAAATATGTGATATACTACAAGTATTAGAAAAGTTTAAGGAGGAAGTTTATGAAGAAGAAAAATGTTTATGATAAAATTAAAGATGAAGAGAAAAAAATGCAGGAAGAAAATAAAGTTAAAAAGAGTCCTGATATTAAAGCGATGTTTAGTCAAAGAGTACTTGCATTTTTGATAGATTTATTACTTCTTAGTATAATTTGTTCATTAATTACAATGTTTGTTCCAGTCAATGATACTGCTACTAAACTATATGAAGAACAAAATAGAGTTTTAGAAGGTTATGTAGATGGTAGTGTTTCTATGAAAGAATACGTTAATCAAATGGTTGATTTAGGTTATGATATATCTAGACAAACAGTTATTGTTTCTATAGTTACCATTGTTATAAGTCTACTTTACTATGTTGTTTATCCATGTTATAATAACGGGCAGACTCTTGGTAAGAAGTTAATGAAAATTAAAATTAAGAAGACTAATGATACAGAACTTTCTATGAATGATTTACTTATTAGAAGTATGATTAATAATAGTATATTGGTTAATATTATTAATGTTATATTAGTGCTTTTTTTAAGTAAAAATTTATATTTAAGTACTAGTAGTCTTGTTAGTTTTATTCAATATTTAGTACTTATTATTAGTTTAATAATGATAGCATTTACTAAGAATGCTCAAGGATTACATGATAAAGTCTGTAAGACTGAAGTTGTAGTTGCAGATACAGTGAAGGAGGATGTTTTATGTACGAGCGAAAATTAACAGAACAAGAATTAGTTAGAAGAGATAAGGCTCTTAAATTAAGGGAGTTAGGGTATGATCCATTTGGTAGTCGTTATGATAGAGAAGATTATGCTAATGATGTTAAAGAAAAGTATGAAAGTGTAGAGCATGATGCTTTTGAGTCTATGACTGATACAGTTAGAGTAGCTGGTAGAATCATGTTTATTAGAAAGATGGGTAAAGCTTCATTTTTCTCTATTAAAGATAAGACTGGTTCTATTCAAGTATATATATCTATTAATGATGTAGGAGAAGATGTCTATACATTGTTTAAGTCTGCTGATATTGGAGATATAGTTGGTGTATATGGTAAGGTTATGAAGACTAGAACTGGAGAAGTTACTATTAAATGTTTAGAGTATACTCCTTTAGTTAAAGCTTTAAGACCACTTCCTGAGAAGTTTCATGGACTTACTGATGTTGAAGAAAGATATAGAAGACGTTATGTTGATTTAATGATGAATGATGAGTCTAGACGTGTTGCTTTCTTAAGACCAAAGATTATTCGTTCTATTCAAAACTTTTTAGATAATAGAGACTTCGTTGAAGTAGAAACACCTGTTTTATCAACATTATTAACAGGAGCTTCAGCTCGTCCTTTTGTTACTCATCATAATAGTCAAGACCTTGATATGTACCTTAGAATTGCCTTAGAATTACCTTTAAAAAGACTTTTAGTTGGTGGTATGGAAAGAGTTTATGAAATAGGTCGTGTCTTTAGAAATGAAGGAATGGATACTAGACATAATCCTGAGTTTACTATGATGGAAGTATATCAAGCTTATTCTGATTTAGAAGGTATGATGGATTTAACAGAAAAAATGTTTGTTAATATTGCCGAGAATGTTATTGGTAAGACTGATTATCATTGGAATAATCAAGATATTAGTGTAAAAGGGCCATGGAAGAGAATTAGTATGGTTGATGCAATTAAAGAAGTAACTGGTATTGACTTTAAGAAGGAAATGACTGTTGATGAAGCTTTAGAACTTGCAAAAGAACATAAAATAGAAGTTCAAGAACATGAGAAATCAGTAGGTCATATTATTAATCTATTCTTTGAAAAGTATGTAGAAGAAACATTAATTCAACCAACTTTCTTATATGGACATCCAGTAGAGATTTCTCCACTTACTAAGAAAAATAAAGATGATCCTAGATTTGTTGATAGATTTGAATTATTTATTGCTGGTAGAGAAATGGCTAATGCTTATACTGAGTTAAATGATCCAATCGATCAGTTAGAAAGATTCCGTGAACAATTAAAAGAAAAAGACTTAGGTAATGTAGAAGCGAATGATATTGATATGGACTTTATTGAAGCTTTAGAATATGGTATGCCTCCTGCTGGTGGTATTGGTTATGGAATAGATAGACTTGTAATGTTCTTTACTGAACAAGAGAGTATTCGTGATGTTATATTATTCCCAACAATGAAACCTATAGAGAAGTAGGTGTTGCTATTAGTTTAAAGAAATATACTGATAAAGAGATTTTTAATATTGAGAGTAACAAGATTAAGATAATTAGAAAACTATCAGATATTAAGAGATTTGTTAAAGATAATGTGAATAAAGCTACTAATGCTAAAATTTATTTAGGTAAAATTACTTCTGCTCTTGCAGAAGTAATTAAATCTAAAACTGGTATTAATGTAGAAAACTATAATGTCTCTTTAAAGGCAGATACAGTAAAACATATTTTAAAACATCATGGCAATTCTGATATTGAAAGTAAGAGAGGACAAATTGCAATAACAGAAGATGATTTTGAGAAGATTCCTAAAGTCATAAGTGAATTTGATTATGTTTCTTCATCTTTGAATTATGAATCTGGTAAACCTGTTTTAACGTTTAAAAAATGGATTAAAAATAATTATTGCGTTGTTAATTACGTTTCAGATAAACATCATAATTTAGAAGTGCAGACTATGTATATACAAAAAAAGAACTCTGCCACTATGTATGATGTGCAAAGCCCCATACTAACGTCCAGAACGAATAGCGGTACGAGTTCTATAAAAGAAGTAAATATCTGGATTCAATATCCAAAAAGTGTTTCTTCTTTGTATGTTGATAATATATCACAGTTCGTGTTATATGTCAAAGATATATTATCTATTAATAGTACTATTCAAGAAATATTAAAAAATACATTTAAAATATTTACTTCTTATGATTTAATGGTAGAAATATCTGATGAAACGATTGTAATGGATGCAAATTCAAATATTTATAATTTAGTATATAGTTTATTTTACTAGTATAATGTCTAGAATTATATATAAATAATTGAGATAAGAGTTAAATATTCTTATCTTTTTTCATATCTTATCTTGAGGTGGTGTTTTATTAAACCTATTATTGGAATAGTGGGAAGGTTATATAGTGGAGAGTCTAATATTATTTGTGTGGAAGAAATTAGACTTGCTGTTACTAAGTTTGATGGTATTCCTATATTACTATTACCTGTTGATAAAGGTGACTTGTCTTGTAAAAATCTTTATAGTGAAGAAGATATTAAAGATTTAGAGAGTGTTCTTAGTTTGTGCGATGGCTTTATTTTACCTGGAGGGGATACTTGGTACAGGCTTGATGAAGTAGTTATAGATTATGCTATTAGGAGGGATAAACCTTTACTTGCAATATGTTTGGGGATGCAAGCTTTAAGTAAAGTATTAAGTGGTGAAAAAGAAAAAGCTTATGATAATACTATTAAAAATAATACTCTTATTAATCATTTAGAACCTAATAAGGATTACGTTCATTCTGTTATAATTGATAAGAATAGTAAACTTTATTCTATTATAGGTGAGGAAAAGATAAGGGTTAATTCTAGACATAGTTATCATGTTCCAGAACTAGATAATACTTTAGTTAGTGCTAGAAGTAGTGATGGACTAATAGAAGGGGTTGAACTTAAAGATAAGAAATTTATAATAGGAGTACAGTGGCATCCTGAATCTAACTTAGAAGATGAACATTCTAAGAAATTATTTAAATCATTTTTTGATAATTTTAAATATTCACAAAAATTTTATTAAAAAGTTTTGTAAAAGCTTGTAAACTAAGGGAATTCTTCGTATAATTATAGTTGGAAGGAGAGAAAGATATGAAAAAGCATAATACACTTAAAGTTGTTATTATAACATTACTTTTATTTGCTTTGTTAACATGGATTTTACCTTGTGCAACTTATCAAACTGAGTATACAGAACTTGGTAGATATCAAGTTGGTTTATTTGATATTTTATCATATCAATCAACTGTATTTGGTTACTTTGGTTATGTTGCTTTATTTGTGTTAGTTGTTGGTGGATTCTATGGAGTTTTATATAAAACTGGAGCATATAGAAGAATGCTAGATAGTTTAGTAAAGAAGTTTAAAGGTAAAGAAGCGATATGTTTAATTATAATTATGGCTTTATTTGCATTTTTAACTTCATTTGCAGGACTACAATTAGCATTATTAATGTTATTCCCATTTGTTATTTCATTAGTACTTATGATGGGATACAATAAAAGCACAGCCGTTGCTGTTACTGCAGGTAGTGTTGCTGTAGGTTTAATGGGAACAACATTCTCTTATAATACAACTCAAGTATTACAACAATACTTATCAGTAGAACTTACAGATTTAATTTGGGCTAAAATTGTTTTATTAGTCTTAGGAGTAGTTTTACTTGCTTTATTTACATTAAAATTTGGTAAGAAAGCTAGTACTAAGAAAGTTGATGATAAAGAAGAGTTTATCCCAGAAGAAGTTAAGCTAGTAAAAGAAGAAAAAAGTACTAAAGGTAAAGAGAAAGAAAAGAGTAAATCTAAAGATAAAAAACATAAAGTTAGAGTATGGCCATTAGTTTTAATCTTAGATTTAATGCTAATAGTTACAATTTTAGGATTTATTCCTTGGAATGGTGCTTTCGGTATAACTTTATTTGATGATATAACTACTGCTATTACAGAATTTGAATTATTTGGTTTTCCTATCTTTGGTAAGATTTTAGGTACAGTTAGTCCTTTCGGATATTGGACTTTAGTAGAGTTAGTGACTGTAATGTTACTTGCTATCATTATCCTTAAATTTGTTTATAAAATTAAATGGGATGATGTATTTGAGGGATTTGGTAAAGGTGTAAGACGCGCATTAGTACCTGCTTTAATTGTAATACTAATCTATACTTGTTTAGTACTTACTACTTATGATCCATATCAATTAGTTATCTATAAATTTATTTTAGGATTAACTAAAGGATTTAATATCTTTACTACTGGTTTAGTTGTAGTTATTTCTAGTATCTTTAACGGAGATCCACTTTATGCATTCTATAGTGTATTACCATATTTTGTAAGTGTGGTTACTGATACTAATAATTATCAACTTATTGCTGTAATATTCCAGAGCTTATATGGTATTGTTACTTTAGTAGCTCCTACAAGTATTCCATTAATGGTAACACTTGCTTATACTAATACTTCATTTAAAGATTGGTTTAAGTATATTTGGAAACTATTAGTAGCATTACTTGTATTAGCATTTATTGTATTTACAGTATTATTACTAATTATATAGTAATCTTGGACCCTTAGGGGTCTTTTTTTTGTCAGTTTTTTGGGGCTTCTATTTCTTGATTAGAGTAAGTAAAAATCTTTACAATATTATTAGATTGGAGGAATTTTATGTTTTCAAGATTTAGTGAAGAAGCACAGAAAGCTTTGATACTTGCAAAAAAAGAGATGAATAATTTAAGACATCCTTATGTTGGAAGTGAGCATTTATTTCTTTCTATACTTTCAATGAAGGATTTAGAGATAACTAAAATACTAGCGTCATACAATATAACTTATGAAGTATTTAAGAGGGAACTTATTAGAATAGTAGGGGTAGGTAAAGAATCTAATGAGTGGTTTTTGTATACACCTTTGTTAAAGAGAGTTATAGAGACTGCTATATTAAATAGTAAAGAGAAAGGTGAAGTAGAAGTTAGTGTTAATGAGTTATTACTTGCAATACTTGAAGAGGGAGAAGGTGTTGCGATTAGACTTTTGATAGGTCTTAATATAGATGTTGATGAGATATATAACTCTATTTCAAAAGACTCTAAAGTTAGTAATAAAGCATTACATAAGAAGTTACTTGTAGAAGACTTTGCAGTTAATCTTAATAAAAAGATTGTTGGTAATGAGGTTGATCCTGTTATAGGGCGTGATGATGAGATTAAAAGTTTAATAGAGATATTATGTAGGAGAGGTAAAAATAATCCTTTACTGATTGGGGAAGCAGGGGTTGGTAAGACTGCTATTGTTGAAGAACTTGCTAGAAGAATAGTAGAAGGTAATGTTCCTAAACCACTTAAAGGGAAGACTATTCTTTCATTGCCTATGGCTAGCTTAGTAGCAGGGACTAAATATAGAGGAGAGTTTGAAGAGAGGGTTTCTAAGATATTAAAAGAACTTGAAGAGAATGCTGATATTATTGTCTTTATAGATGAAGTACATACGATAGTAGGAGCAGGAGGTGCAGAAGGAGCGATTGATGCATCTAACATTATAAAGCCTGCTTTAGCAAGAGGTAAGATACAGTTAATTGGAGCGACTACTACTTATGAATATCATAACTTTATAGAGAAAGATAAGGCCTTAAACCGAAGATTTCAGATTATTATGATAGAAGAGCCTAGTACTAATAAGACTAAAGAGATATTAAAGAAATTAAAGCCTTTATATGAAGCATATCACTTTGTTAGTATTAGTGATGATATTATTGATTTAATAGTAGAACTTAGTGATACTTATATTTATGAATACTATCAACCTGATAAGTCTATTGATATCTTAGATGAAGTTTGTACTAAAGCATCACTTTTAGAAAGTAAGAATGATACTTTCCTTTCTAAGATAAATATAGAACTTCAGGAAGTTATAAGTAATAAGAAGAAAGCGATTATGAAACAAGACTTTGATTTAGCATCTACTTATAAAGAGAAAGAAAAAGAGTTACTTACTAAGAAGAATGATTTAGAACTTAATTTAATGACTAAGAGAAAGCCTAAAAAAATAACTAAAGAGATGGTTGCAGATGTTATATATTTAAAGACGAAGATACCTGTTTATGAGATTAATAAGAGTAGTAGAAAAATTATAAACAACTTAGATAAGAGTTTAAAAAAGATAGTTTTAGGACAAGATGAAATTATTACTGATTTGTGTAATAGAGTTAAGAAGGTTAGACTTGGTTTTCAAGATAAGCCTCATATAGAATCTTTTTTATTCTGTGGAAGAACTGGTGTTGGTAAAACTTTATTAGTTAAAGAATTTGCTAACCTTTTGTATGGAGATGCTAACTTTATTAGGCTTGATATGAGTGAATATAAAGAAGCACATACTGTTAGTAAGATTATTGGTTCTCCTCCAGGTTATGTTGGTTTTGATAATCATTTAACTGTTCTTGATACGATTAGAATGCATCCTCACTCAGTTATACTTTTAGATGAGATTGAGAAAGCTAGTGGGGAAGTGATGAAACTATTTTTACAAGTGCTTGATGAAGGGGTATTAACTGATTCTAGGGGTAGAAAGGTAAGATTTGATAATGTCTTTCTTTTTATGACTACTAATTTAGGATTTTCTAAAGATTCTATTGGTTTTACTGAAAGTAAAAATAATATAGATATAGAAGATTTTCTAGGTGTGGAATTTGTTAATAGAATAGGTAAGATTTATTATTTTAATGATATAAGTCGTGATGTTATACACAGGATTGTGGAAAAGAGATTAAATGTATTAATAGAAGGATTTAAAAAGAAAGATTTAAAGATAAAGATATCCTCAAAAATTGTGGATAAAGTTATTAAAGATAGTAATTATCCTAAGTTTGGAGCGAGAAGGGTTGATAAAGTTATAGATGAAGTGGTTACTCCTATTATCGTTGATGCTTGGTATAATGGAAAGAAAGAGATAACAGTTTGACTAATTTAATATATAAATATTGGCTTTCTTTACATTCTGCTGTATCATTAATGTAAGAGGAAGTGATTTATATGTACTCTAGAGAAGTAAAAGAAATAGTAAAAAATGTAAGTAAGACATTTAAAGTACTGTTTGTTTTTGGACCTAGACAAGTTGGTAAAACAACACTTTTACTTAGTTTAAAACCTGATAATATGGAATATATAACTTTGGATGATGAAGATTTACGTGAGCAAGCAAAGAGTGATCCTAAATTGTTTTTAGAAGAACATCCTGCTCCTTTACTTATTGATGAAGTGCAATATGCTCCTAATTTGTTTTCTTATATAAAAATAAATGTTGATAGAGAAAATAAAAATGGGATGTACTGGTTAACAGGTTCACAACAATTTCATTTGATGAAAAATGTTAGCGAGTCTTTAGCAGATCGTGTTGGTATTATTAATTTAAATAGCTTTATGTATTCTGAGATAGTTAAAAATGAAAAGAAAGAATTGTTTGATCCTGCTAAATTAAATGAGTATAAAATTATGCCTAAGATAGATGTTAATAAATTATATGTTATTTATTTAAATAATAACTGAAAAAAAACAAGTTTTTTTATTAATACAC
>CAMMMG010000012.1 GCA_946497925.1 uncultured Mycoplasmatota bacterium | reverse complement strand
TTATTAAATCATCACTTTTAGGAATAAATGAAGATGTATCAAATATTGCTTCAGTCTGTTCACTAGTTAATCTGCTACCTTCAATTTTATTTGAATTGTAAGCAAAATTAACTTGTGAATAATGATATATATTTCCTTTAAATTTAGATTCTTTTTGTTTAATTAATTCATTTTTTATTTTAATTATATCCATAATTTATTTCTCCTCAATTTATATTATTTAGAACTCCATAATTTTTTATAATTATTTTCTAATCTTTCTCTTTCTGATTTATAAACTTCTATGTCATCAGTTAATATATAACTCCCTCTTTCTATAAAATTTTGATTATAATTACTTGATAAAGAAATCCACTTTTCCGAATCAGTAAAAGACAAATGGACAATATCCAAACATTCTAACTCATCATCATACAAACCAAACCATTTTTCATCATAAGGTCTATGATCTTCATAAATAGTATCTCCAAAGATAGATAACATCAAATCTTTATAATTTTTATATGTTAAGCTCTCTTCATCTTTTAAAAACATTTCTGTTTTATATCCATATTTACTAAAAAGTTCAGCTAATTTTGGAACTATTTCATTAATATGTTTTTCATTAAATTCTAACATAGTTGTGGTTCCATAATAATAAGCATTAGCTATCATTATTCTAACTATTAATTCTATTTCATCCATTCATTATCACCAACTTCGTCATCTATTAATATTATACCACAGAAAAAAGAAGTTTCTCAAAGGAAACTCATTAGTTTGTACCTATTTATCTCTTAATATATTTGGTATATCATAAATTATCACACATGAGGTACTTGATGAACGAAGATTCTATTTATTTGACGTTGTTGTACTGGTTCCATAATTGGAGAGTTAGTAGTCATCATTCCCATATTTTGTCCCATACCCATAGTATTACTATTCATATTGATATCAATATTCATATCTTGGTCAACAACATTGTTATTGCCATCGATAGTAAAATCCATATCAACAGCTTGATTATTAAATAACATACACTTTCCTCCTCTAGTATTAAGATATTCAGTTAGGAAATTTGTGTATAAATTATTTGCCTAAAATGGCATTTTAAAATTACCATTTTTCATTTGTTTCATCAGTTTTTTCATACTTTCAAATTGGGTTAATAGTTTATTTACTTCTGATACTGATAATCCACAACCTTTAGCAATTCTTGTTTTACGTGATGCTTTAATAATAGAAGGATTTCTTCTTTCTTCTTTAGTCATAGAAAGGATTATTGCTTCTATATGAGCCATTTGTTTAGGAGGGATATTTACATTAGTTAGTCCCATTTTCTTAGCACCTGGTATTAATTTTATGATATTTTCAAGAGGTCCTAATTTCTTTATTTGCTTTAATGTACTTAAAAAGTCTTCAAGATCAAACTTACCTTGTTGCATTCTTTTAGCAGTCTTTTCAGCTTCTTTTTCATCAAGCACAGCTTCTGCTTGTTCAACAAGGGATACGATATCACCCATACCAAGAATACGTCCTGCCATACGTTCTGGATCAAAAGAATTTAGTCCATCTAGTTTTTCACTTACACCGATGAACTTGATAGGTACATTAGTTAAATGTCTTACTGATAAGGCAACACCACCTTTAGTATCACCATCTAACTTAGTAAGTATTACTCCTGTTAGTTTTAACTTATCGTTAAAACCTGTAATAACATTAATAGCATCTTGTCCCATCATAGCATCTATTACAAGTAATGTTTCCTGTGGAGACACTGCTTCTGTAATATTTTCTAATTCATCCATTAAAGCTTCATCTATTTGAAGACGTCCTGCAGTATCGATTAAAACATAGTCATAACCATTTTCTTTAGCATAATTAATAGCATTCTTACTTATTTCTACAGGATTTCCTTTACCTTCACTATAAACTTCAATATTAAGTTCTTTACCAAGTTGTTTTAACTGGTCTATGGCTGCAGGACGATAAACATCACAAGCGACCATTAGAGGTTTCTTACTCTTTTTCTTACGAAGATAATTAGAAAGTTTTCCTATAGTTGTAGTTTTACCACTACCTTGAAGTCCTACTAACATTAATATGGCAGGGTTTCCTGTTGTATTAAGTGGTGCAGAGTCTCCTCCTAGTAGTTCAGTTAACTCATCTTTTACTATCTTAACAAATAAATCTCCTGGTTTAATACTAGTTCTAACTTCTTCTCCTAAGGCTTTTTCTTTAACGTTGTTAACAAACTCTTTAACTACTTTATAATTAACATCGGCTTCTAGTAAAGCTAGACGTATTTCTTTCATCATATCGCCGATATTATCTTCAGTAATTTTACCATAACCTTTTATCTTATGTAGAGCATTTTGTAATCTATCTCCTAAGCTTTCAAACATATTATCACTCTCTTTTCTTTTAATATTATAACTGATAAGTATGAAAAAGTAAAAAGAAAATGATGGGATATCACTTTCTTTATTATTAAAAACTGTTTTATTTAACTTTCTGGTATTTCTATATCTTTTATTTCTCCAAAATTAGAATAATTAATAGTTATAGTTGTAATACTTGGTGTTCCATTAATATAAGTAGCATAACTAGATAAATCATAAGTAATTTTGACTACTTCATCTTCTTCATTTGTTTCTAGAGTTATCTTATTAGGAATATCAGCGATATCTATATTTGTGTTATTAAGTAGAGAATCTATAGTATTAGTAGTTATTTCATAATTATAAGAAATATTACCTGTTTCATACTCTGTTTTAGATATTAAAGTAGCTCTTTCTAAAAATCTAGATATGTTGTTATCATCAGTAATATTATTAAAGTGATATAGTTCACTTGTCACCTCATATTTATCTGTTGTCTTTATTAAGTTAATGTTATCATAGATAAAGTAATTATAAAATGTATTATTACTAGTCATTACTCCTTCTGTTTTTTCATCGCTTTTGTCTCCTGCAAAATTTGTTATGATACCATTTATATTTTCTTCTCTTGTAAAGTGATAATTACCAGTTTCGATACCTTCTAGTTTATATTCAGTATTAACTTTGTTATCATTAGAAGTATCAATATCATTATTACTGCTATAATTTGTTCTTATTAGTGATATTAAACAGAAGAAGAAGATAAAGTAAAAGACGAAGAAAAGTACTGCTCTTCCTCTTTTACTCTTATATAAATCCTTAATAAATTTTATATACTTATTTTCTTCCTTTTTCTTTTCTTCTTTCACTTTAATACTACTCCTAACAATTCTTTTTTATCTACTCCGTTTAAAAAATCTTTTACTAGACATCTTTTTTTACCTTCTAAAGCGATATCTGTTAGTATTATTTCTTTATCTCCTGTAACTACTCTAATACCATCTTTTTCAAAGCCTACAATAGTTCCTGGTTCTGTCTTGGCATAATATCTATCACTTAATCTTACATCATATACTTTCATTCTTTTACCATTTAGGGTTGTATAAGCACCTGGTGTAGGATTTAAGGCTCTAACTTTATTATCTACTTCAGTACTAGTCTTAGTGAAATCTATCTTTTCATCTTCTTTAGTAATGTTATAACCATAAGTAACTTCAGTCTCATCTTGTTTAATAGGATTAATATTACCACTAATTATATTAGGTAGAGTTTCTAATAGTAAATCTTTACCCATTTCACTTAATCTATCATGTAATGAACCTAGAGTATCTTCTTTAGTTATAGTAGTTTCAATCTGACTAATAATATCTCCTGCATCCATTTTAATATCCATATACATAATAGTTATACCAGTCTTTTCATAGCCATCCATAATTGCATGATGAATAGGTGCTCCTCCTCTTAGTTTAGGTAAAAGGGAAGCATGAACATTAATACATTTATATTTAGGGTAATCAAGTAGTTCTTTAGGTAGTATTTGTCCATAAGCACAAGTTACTATCATATCTGGTTCGTACTTTAAGATTTCCTCATATTCATTTCTTATCTTTACTGGCTGTAATACAGGTATATTATATAGTGCACTAGCTTCTTTTACTGGTGTTGGTGTTAATATTTGTTTTCTTCCTACTTTTTTATCTGGTTGAGTTACTACTGCCACTACATTATAATTTTCAGCAAGAGCATTAAAGATTGGGACAGCAAAGTCAGGTGTACCCATAAATACTATTTTAATATCTTTCATGTTAACCTCCTAATACATTCAGAATTATAGTTAAAGTTAAGCCTAATGTTATTAAAAGAATCCCCGTTAAAGCGACAACATTGGCATTACCATAACTATAAGCATATTTAAAATCAAATTTTTTCTCTTCTTCTATTTCTTCTCTGTAGATTTCTCTTTTCTTTGTAGTTAATGCTACTTTTACTTTTTCTTGAGTTAAAAACTCATTATTCTTAATTTCTCTATAACTAGGCATTGTTATTACAGATAGATAAAGAGAACTAATATTACTATATTTTCTAATAACTGGATACTTACTATCAGTTATTTTAGATACTAAATATGATAATTCTATAGTATCAACACTTTTTATAATTTCATTAATATTTGGTAATGAATCTTTGGCTAAATCACTTCTTTTTATAAAAGCGATACAAGGAAGGGACTCAGATAAATTTAAAGCTTTCCATCTTCTATCAAATGTTTTAAGAACAGTTGTTTCTTCTTTAGTAGTCATATTAACGTGAGAACAGAGGGATGCTAAATTACTTTTACATTTATAATAATCTTTATCATAAAAGGCATCTTTATTATAGTCTTTAAGGTAATTATAATACTTACTAAGAGAAGTTAATTCAGCCATATATTCTGGACTTCTAAAGGCATAATAATAGGCCATAGCAGGTGAATCTGTTATATATATTGGTCTACTCTTTTCTTTTAGATTTCTTGATATAATATTTTTATAGTTATGATTTGAAAAAATATAGTCTATTTTCTTCAAATCATTTAACTCTTTAATGTCTATATCCTGAGTTAGTCCTGCTTCTTCAATCTTTTCTTTAAAGATAGAAGGAAAACTATGAAAACAATAACCATTAACAATGTACTTATCATAGATATATTTAAGTATTTGTTTTTTATCTTCAGTTTTAGTTGTAGTTAGATTTAATCTGTTAGATACTAATTCTATTAATAAAGAGTTACCTTTAATGATTAAATCTTCATGACTAGTATAATTATTAGTAATAGTATCTAATTTATTTAAGAAATAATTATTATAAGTTTCATTGTTTATTATAATTTGATATTTAATTACTATATCCATTGTTATTAATAGAGAATATCTGTTATAACTATAACTTTCTCCATTAATAGATGCATTAGATACTTGGTTTTTAGTAGTTTCATTCATTAAAACATTATGAAGGATTGATAATAAGTGTTCATTTTTTAATAATGCTTTAAAGTTCATAACTATCAACCCTTCTTTCTAGTATAAATTATACCAAAGAAAAAGCACTTTTACAATAAAGTGTTTCTATAAAGTTTCATTATTATTAATATTAATTTCTGGAATAACACTATTAGTCATCGTTGGTTGTGTTTCCTTATTATTTAAAATATCTAAACTAGGATTACTAATGTTATTAGGTTCTTCTATTCCTATATTGAATGTAGTTTTATGTTCCTCTTCCTTAGGTATACCTGGTATATCTGTTGGTATATTATTTACTGGTGTTACTTCTTGTTTTGGTATTCCAAAATCATTTGGATTAAGTTCTGGTATTCCTATATTAGTAGGTTCTTGTAGAGGTGATTCATTTACTGGAACATTACTTTCTATTCTTTCATTTGATATATTGTTTGTAATATTATTTATTTGATTAACAGCATTATTTGTTTGTTGTTCTTGAACATTGTTTACTTGATTATTACTATGTCCATCCCAAATCTTAACAACATCACAGTTACCACTCATTGGCATTGGATTAGGCATCTTTAACTTAACTATTAAAGGTATCTTAAAAGCACTACCAAATCCAAGGCATGTTCCTGATTGTAGACTCTTTTGTTTTTCTACTATTTCATCAGAAATATTAGGAACCATTTTCTTAATATACTCTACGTCTGTTGGATGGTTCATCTTAAAGATTAAGAAGTTTGAACACTGTGAGATAACAGTATCAGACATTTCTACTGGTCTTTGAGTAATTAATCCTAGGATAAGTCCATATTTACGTCCTTCCTTGGCGATACGTTCAAAAATATTATATCCTATTAAAAATCTATCTCTATCATTTTGAATATATCTATGAGCTTCTTCTACAAAGATATGAAATGGTATGCTGGCTCTATCTTTTAAACTTTTAGTAAATTCAAATAAAAGTCTTGAATAAATTTTTGTTATTACCTTGGCAAAATCATCATCAACATCATCTAGATTAATATTTACTAATTGGTATTTCTTACCATTATTAATCATCAAATTAGATAAATAATTTTCTAAGGAAATATATGTACCACTTTCCCATTTAAAATAATTAGAATTAGATGATGTTATTAGTGAATGAAGTCTAACTTTTAGAGTAACAGCATCACCATAGGTATTTTCATTTCTAAGCCATCCTTCACTAATTAATGTAAAATTTAATGCTTTTTCTAAATCTTCTAGAGTATAATAACAATCTTTACGAGGTTCATAATTATCATATTCATCATTTATAAAGCTTGAAACATACTCTGTTAATAAAACACTTTCAGAAAATTGTCCATGATTATCTATTAAGAAACATTCTCTAAACTTTCTAACATAACCTATTCCTTGAACTGGAGCTTCTAGATTAAATTCATTAGTTGAACAACTGTTAAGGATTGAGAAAACGTCATTTCTCTTATTAGGAGATGTTTGGTTAGTGTAAAGAATTGTCATAATTGCTTTAGCGATTAAGTGATTCTTATATTTATTTGCATCTACTTCTGTACTTGCAAAGATACGTGCTAGTTTTAACATTCTTTCTATGATTGGTAATTGAGAGTGATCTGTTGCTTGTAATAGTAATGTAAGATCATTTTCATTAAGTAAGAAAATTGGTAGACGTAATGGTTCTCCTTTACCTTCTGTTTCATTAGTAGTAATAAAACGATAATTATAGTTTTGATTTATTCTATTTAAATCTTTAAAGGCATTATAATACTCTCCAGATGAATCAAATAATAATATGTTTGATTTGTATGGGAATAATCTTTGATCTTCAAACATGTTTTGCATGATTCTAGAAATACCACAACTTTTACCACTACCACTGTTACCAAATATAGCAAAGTGATTACTAAAGAAGTTATTAACATCTAAATAAACTGGAAAATCATTATAATATGGACTAACTCCAAAAGGCATAAATCCTGTTTTATCTTCTCCTGTAATTAGAGGTATTTCTTCTTGTTTAATTACTCTTATTTTAGCATCTAATGATGGTTTTCTTAAAACTCCTCCAATTAATTTACCATTAACTATTTCTCCTAAGAATCTTGCTTTAACAATACCATCTTCTAAGTCATCTACTTCTCCTAATATTGTTTTATCTTTATCTTCAAAGATTAAATGTAAATTCATTAAGTTAATTGCTACTTCAGCATCTTCTTTTAATTTTATGTTAGCACTTTGATCACTAATATATATTATCTTATCAAACATATTACTATTCTCCTTTATTCTATAGATAAATTATAACGTTAAATTAAAAAAGTGACAAGAGTTATAGGGAAATTACTTCTTGTAATTTGTGTTTTATCTCTTCATCACTTATTGTTTCTATAATATTTTCTAACATTTCATTTTTCTTAGCTAATCTTAAATTATCTTCATAATTTTCTAATCTTTTTATAGTTTCTTTTAGTTGTTTATGAATAGCATTTCTACTAATATTATAGATACTTGCTAATTCACTTAAAGATAGATTATTAAAGTAATATGCTTCAAAGTACTCCTTTTGTTTATCTGTTAAGAGATTTCCATAAATATCATAAAGCATGGTATAGTAAACTAATTCTTTCATTTTAAAATCCCAATAATTTTAATATAGCTAGAACTATTGAACCTAAACCTATTATTAGATAAATTATAGTTAGGTTTCTTCTTTTAAAGATTAGATGGTTGTTTAAGCCCATAACTAATAAAGTTATACCTAATAATATTTCAAAGATATATAAAAGATCTGTTTTAAAGATAGTAATAATACCAAAGATGATTAGACCTATAGTTAAAAAGAATTGTAATATTATTAATGCTTTTAAATAATTTTTACTTTTTTCTTGCTGTTTCTTTGCCTTGGGATTTAGACTTGTTACACTTTTACTCATTTTCTTCCTCCATAAAGTCTTTAAATAGACTATAAATATATTTTTCAATATCAAATTCTTGTAGGTCTTTAGCAGTTTCACCTAGTCCTATATATTTGACTGGTAAGTTTACTTCTTCTTTAATAGCAAGGACTATTCCACCTTTAGCAGTACCATCTAGTTTAGTTAATATTATACCTGTAAGGTCTGTTATTTCTTTAAAGGCTTTGGCTTGACTAATACCATTTTGACCTGTTGTTGCATCTATTACTAGTAGGGTTTCATCAGGTGCTCTATCGATTATCTTTTTAATAACTCTATTAATTTTTTCAAGTTCCATCATTAAGTTAGTTTTATTCTGAAGTCTTCCTGCTGTATCTATTAGAACTGTATCTATATCATTATTTATGGCATACTCTAATCCTTCATAAATAACACTAGCAGGATCTACTCCTTCCCTTTTACCATAAAACTCTACACCAATTCGCTCAGCCCACTCTTTTAATTGATTAGTCGCTCCTGCTCTAAAGGTATCTCCTGCTATTAAAAGGACTTTTTTACCCTTCTCTTTTTCTTTTAAAGCAAGTTTAGCGATAGTTGTAGTTTTACCTACACCATTAACTCCTACAAATAGATAGACAGTAGGATTTGTTTCATTTACTTTTAAATTCGTAGATAGCACTTCACCACTTACATAGATAATAAATAATTCATCCACTATTACTTCTTTTAAGTAATTAGGATCTGTTATCTTTTCATCTTTAACTCTTTTCCTTAACTTTTCCATAAAGTTCATAACAGTATTGACACCAATATCGGCCATTATTAAAATTTCTTCTAATTCTTCAAAGTATTCTTCATTTACTTTACTATAACGTTTAGTTAAATCTAAAAGACGAGATGAGAAGGTATTTCTACTTTTAGAAAGTCCTTTATCATAGACTTCTAGACTAACCTTTTCCTCTTTAGTTTCTTTTTCTTCTTTTTTTATAAATTTATCTTTTAATTTAGTAAATAAACCCATAATATCACCATCCAGTATTATTTTATCAAGTTTTAATCAGAAAGTAAATTGGATAGTATAGAGTTGTAACCTGTTTCTTTCTCAACTATTACTCTATTTTTCTCATTGATAGTTATTATTTTTACTGGTTCATCTATTAAATAAGTCATTTTAACGCCAAAGAAATCTGCGATTGTTTTGATATTGCTGAGTCTTTCGCCATTTCCTCTTACTAAATCTAAGAGAGTTGTATAAGGAATGTGTGTCTCTTTTGATAATTGAAAATAACTTGGGATTTCATTTTGTCTCATTAGTTCATTTAATATTTGTATATTCATAAATACCTCCAGTTAATCTTATTATAATTGCTATTTTTATAAATACAAGAGATTTTAAGAAGTTTACGAAAACTCGTAAATCGATTAGTAGCGAATCTTAAATAGTTACATATAATACTTTGAACTGAAAGGAGGATTTTAGTTTGAAAAAAACAATTGTTTATATCGTTGTTATTTTAGTTATTTTTGCTTTAGCTTGTGCTGTGTTATTTAACTTTAATAAGAAGGATGATGATGGTAAGGATTTAGAGACTGTAAGACTTGCTGAGGTTGCTCATTCTATTTTCTATGCACCTATGTATGTAGCGATTGAAGAAGGTTACTTTGAAGAAGTAGGAATTGATATTGAACTTAGTCTTGCAAATGGTGCTGATAAAGTAAGTGCTGCTGTTCTATCAGGAGATGCTGATATTGGTTTTGCAGGAAGTGAAGCGACTATTTATGTGTATAATGGTGGTGAGAAAGATTATCTTAAGACTTTCGCTAGATTAACTCAAAAAGATGGTTCATTTATTGTAGCAAGAGAAGATATTAAAGATTTTACACTTGATGATTTAGTTGGTAAGACCATAATTGGTGGTAGAGCAGGTCTTCGGCTGGTAAACTTATAATGCTTTTTTCCTTGAATTAAAAGAAACCTATTTAATTTAGGCTTCTTCAATTATTTTCTTTAGTTTATTTATTTGTCTATTTAAAAGAACGCATAATCTATATATTCTTTTATCAGAAATATGAGTAATGTGTTGATATTCATGAAGTAGGTTGTCAAAGCACTCTGGAATATCATCTAATTTAGATATATCTATTCTTTTTATATTTCTTACTACTTTAATAATTTCATCAAATGGTTTTACCTCGTAGAAAAATCTTCCATTTCCTGATATGATTACTTCATTTTCATCATAATATGGAATGTTTAAAGCCATACCATTATCAAATATAGGTGCAACATCTAACCATTTTAGGGTATTAACATCTCTTATAATACCAAAATTATTTAAGTGTCTATCTTCATTCATAATAAGAAAATCTAAGATATACATATTTTCTATTTTTTCCCTAGCATTAGGAATACCGTTTTCCTCTAATTTTTTAATATACTCTTCATAGTCATCTGTATTATCATGTCTTTTCATATCATTTCTTATTTGATAAGCTGTAATAAGTTCGGTATCTTTAGTTATAAAACAAGGACATTTAGATACTACGGTATCTTTATATACATCTAAGGTATAAGGGACATGATTAAAACCTAATCTATCACATATCATAGATGCTAGTACTTCATTAAATGGTTGTAATATTTCGTTTTTATAACCACCTTTTAATAAATATCGTGTACCATTTTCAATAATCCATGCTTTTTTTAACATACCATCAGTTGTATTATTAGGAGTCTTAAGAGATGTTTCTTTTTTTATTATCTTGCTATTAAGTGAAAGTGAGGCTTCTAAGAACTCAGCATAGTCAAAATCATTATCAAAAAAGTTAATATCATCATACTTCAAATTACTATCAAGTGGTTTTAACCAATATTGATCAGATAAAGATAAACCGAAAGCTTTATCTAATAATTCAGTTGGGGCACTTATATCTAGGCGATGTAATAATAAATCCAATTTATCTCTCCAAGAAGGAATACCTCTTCCTCTAAACCACTCTGATAAATTTGTTCTAAAAGGAGTATCATTGATATCATCTTTAATATAAAAACTCTTTAAAATATAAGGAGCATAATCAATATTTTTAACTTCTATAATTCTATCAAAAAACTTAGAAACTGTATTATATTCTGCAACTAATACTTCTGTATTTTTATTCATTAAAATACATTTCATAACCACACCTTCTTCCTAATGTAATATGTATTATTATACCATATTTGCCTATTTTTTTCATTAATATAGTTTGAATTTATAGTGAATTTCGATAGTTTTATCTTCACTTATAAGTATCTTATCGATTAAGTTTACCAGTAAGGCTCTAGTTGGTTTTTCTAAGGCTAGATATTCATTTATTTTTTCAAGTATATCTTTTCTTTCTTTATCAGTATCTACTTTATCAAGAGTGGAAATTTCCTTTTCAATAGAATCTATTCTTTTTTTCCAAGAGAGTATTTCATCTTTATATTTAATGGTTAGACGATTAAACATCTCTATATCGATATTACCATTTAACTTATCTTCATATACTTTGTCTATATAGGAGTTATTAGTTCTAATCTTTTTTTCTAATATACTAATTTCTACTTGTTTTTTAATCTTAATATCATTTTTCTTTCTAGCTTCTTCTATCCTTTCTTTAAAAGTAGTACTATCTACATACTCTTTACACAGTTTTCTAATCTCCTCTAAAACGAGATTTTCTAGTTTTTTATAATTAAGGCTATGAGGAGTACATAAACCATATTTAGAATGGGCTGTATAATAAGAACAATGTGTGTAGTATCTTTTACCATCACTACTTTTATTTATTCCTATTTTATGATTACACTCTCTACATTTCATAAAACCAGAAAGTAACATAATATTATTGCCGGTAGGTTTATTTTTGTTTTTCTTAAGTAATTCTCCTACTGTATCAAATATTTTTTTATCAATAATCGCTTCATGAGTATTTTCTATTATTATCCATTCTTCTTTAGGTGTTCTAATTTCTTTTTTAGACTTATAATTTAACTTTTTTCTTCTTCCTTGAGTCATATTACCAATATATGTTTCATTAGTAAGCATTTCTTCAATTGTCCTAGGGCACCATATATTATAAGTAGGATTATTTATACCACGATTTAGATTAGCATAAACACTAGGAGTTTCGATATGCTCTTTTGAGAGAGTATCTGCTATTTGTCTTGGGCTTTTGCCGGTGTATGCTAAAAGAAATATTTTCTTAATAATAGGTCTAATATTTTCATCGACTATTAGTTTATGCTTATCGCTAGGGTCTTTTAGATAACCATAAGGGGCTTTAAAGCCTAAGAACTCTCCTCTTTCCTTTTTGGATCTCAAAACTTTTCTAATCTTTTTAGATGTATCTTTTAAATAGTAATCATTAAACATTAACTTAAATTGTAAAAACTCTAAACCTGGTGTTTCATGGAGAGTATCAATATCATCGTTTATTGCAATATATCTTATACCTTTCTCAGGGAATATTCTTTCGATATATTCCCCCATAGAGATATAATCTCTTCCCATACGAGATAAATCTTTAGTTATAATAGTATTAACCTTACCATTTTCTATATCTCTCACTAATCTTTTCCAAGAAGGTCTATTAAAATTAGAACCAGTAAAGCCATCATCAACATATTCATCTATATAAACTAATTTTTCTTCTGTTTTCTCTAAAAATATATGTAATAAATCTCTTTGATTTGTGATACTTTCACTTTCTAAGTTGTCACCATCTTCACGAGATAATCTAATATATAAAGCGACATTAAATGTTTTACTTTTCATATTCACTTTCCATATAATAGTCTATTAAAAACTCTTCTATTATTTGTTGTAATGTCTTTCCATTTTCATTAAATATATTTACAATTTTCAATTTAACCACCTACTTAATTTTATGTATTTAGATTAAATATATTATAAGTTTAACTAACGATTAGGTGGTATGCCTGAGATGACTCTTGAATGGGCTTTAAGCGATGCTGGAATTGACCCTAAGAAGGATGTTAATATTGATACTTCTGTAGCATTTTCTGCTATGAGTAGTGCCTTTATTGGAGGGACAGGGGACTTTGTCGCTTTGTTTGAACCTAATGCTTTAGAGTTAGAAAAAGAAGGTTATGGTTATGTTGTTGCAAGTTTAGGTGAACTTGGTGGAGTTGTTCCTTATACTGCTTTCTTTGCTAGAGATAGTTATTTAAATGAGAATAAAGAACTAATTGAAAACTTTGATAAAGCGATTCAAAAGGGAATTGACTTTGTTCATAATAGTTCTGATGAGAAGATAGCAGAAGCGATAGTAGATCAATTTCCTGATACATCACTTGATGATTTAACAAAGATTGTAGAGCGTTATAGATCTATTGATGCATGGTCTAAAACAACTGAGTTTAGTGAAGAAGAATTTGACCACTTACAAGATATTATGATTAATGCGAAAGAATTAGATAGTAAAGTTCCATTTAGTGACTTGATGTATGAAAACTAATATATTAGAAATTACACATTTATCTAAAAATTATCAAGATAAAAGTGGTGAAATAGAAGCGATAAAAGATATTAATCTTAGTGTTAATGAGGGAGAGTTTATTGTAATAGTAGGACCAAGTGGATGTGGTAAAAGTACTCTTTTGTCAATACTTGCTAATTTAGAGACTAAATCAGGAGGTAATATAAAGTTTTCTAAAGATAATATAAAGTTAGGTTATATGCTTCAAAAAGATAGTTTATTTCCTTGGCTTAATATTTTAGATAACTGTTTATTAGGTCTTAAATTAAAAGGTAAAGTAAGTATAGAGGATAAAGCTTATGTCTTAAAGCTTCTTGATATTTATGGGTTAAGTGAGTTTATTGATAAGTTTCCTAGGAGTTTATCTGGTGGTATGAGACAAAGAGTTGGTTGAGTGTTGTTAAGACACTCTTTGCATAGAAAAAGAACTGATAATTTATTTATCAATCTTCTTATATAAATTCAACTAATAATGGAAAGGTTATTTCCTATTTAAATAATTATATATTTCTTCATTAAGACTTTCATATGAAAACATGTGTTATGCTCCTTAGATTATATTTTGTTAATAATTTATAGTAATCTTCTATTATTTTTGATTAGATATTTCTCTTATATATACCTTTTTCAACGTTTTATTTTTATTACCATTTTTTGTGTCAGTTTCTTCATTGTCTACTTCATTTTGTATTTTTGTTATTCTATTATTTTCTAACATACTTTTTATTGTAGGAAAAGTATGATGAATTAATATTTCTTTTTCTTCTTTTGTTAATTCTATAACAGAAGTACTGCTTTTTAAATCCTCTCCAAATTTTTTATGCAACATATCTATATATCTAATTGAAATTTTTTTAAGTACTTCTGCTATTTCTTCTTCACTATACTTAGAAAAATAATCGTAAAAGCTTTTAGTAGACCTTTTTGGAGGACTGTATTTATACTTTTCATTAGCATCTTTTATTATTGTACTATTCTTGATTTTAATATTCTTACGGTAATTCTCTAAATTTTCAAGAGCTTCTTTAGGAAATTCCATATAGTCTGAAAAAGAAGTTATATATTTTGATTTTCTTATTTTATTAATAGCTCTTATTTCTAGTTGTTGAATCCTTTGACGTGATAGTCTATATATATTACTTATTTCTTGGAATGTCATTGGATCTTTATTAAAAAATCCATATCTTTTTATTAAGATGTCTTTTTCTCTATCTGTTAGATTACATTTATCTAATAATTCTATCACTTCATTAGTTAATAAGTTATTAATTATTTCTTCTTCAAGTATATTAGATGAAGGGATTAAATCTTCTAGTTCATTACTATTAATCTCTTCATCATTCAACTGATAATTTAAGTTCATTATATCTGATTGAATATCATGTAATTCTCTTACTTTTTGTAAAGACGTGTTTAATTCTTTAGATATTTCTTCTAGTGTTGGTTCTCTCATTAACTCCTCTTCTAATTTCTGTTTTGCCTTTACATATTTACCTATTTCACTATTTTTTCCAAATGGAATTCTAATAAGCCTATTTTTACTATTTAGAGCTTCTCGTATTGCTGCATTTATCCACCATCTAGCATAAGTTGCAAATCTATACCCTTTTTCACAGTCAAACTTTTCTATAGCTTTTATTAAACCTATATTTCCTTCTTGAATCAAGTCAGAAAACTCCATCCCTCTACCTCTATATTTTTTAGCAATACTTACAACTAATTTTAAATTTCTTTCAATAAAAATATTTTTAGCTTCTATATTTCCTTCTTTAATTTTTATGGCAAGACAATACTCTTCTTCTTTTGTCAAAAGCGGTAAATCAATTTCTCTAAAATAATTAGTTATGTTATCTGTTAACAAAATATTATCTATATTGTTTTTTTCTTCATACTCAATCTTATTAATTGTACAGTAAGCTTCAATAAACATTATTAAAATCTCATTATCAAATATCAGGTTTATATTATCTTTTTTTATATATTCAATATTTTTATTTACTATTTCTTTTAAAATTTCGTTAATAAGAGGATTATTTTTTATAATATCAACAGATAAATCAAAAGATGGAATAAAGTCTACTATAGTGAAGAAATTAGCTAGTTTAGTCAGTTCATTAAGATTATTTTTATATTCTTCTTTAATATACTTTATATTTTTTTCTATGTAATTGTTAATTATCTTTTTACTTTCTGTAGGATCTTCTAATTTCTTTTTTATATAATTATTTATATTATTTTGAAGTTCACTTTCAAAAAAAAGAATAAAGACTTCATTATTAGCTAATTGATTAATACTATTATTAATAGATTCTTTTATTATTTGTGTTCAAGGATAATTTCGTCTAACACTATATAATTATATTTATTTATTATTGTTTTAATAACATTACTAAGAGTTTCTTGAATTTCATCAATTGTCATTTTCGTTATCTTACTAATATCTAATCTCATAATTTCCCTCCACTACATAAAGTTATTGATAGAGTTATTATAGCAGATAAATAATTAAATAGCATTTATTTTTTGTATTCTTCAAATATATCTATCTCTCTATTACCATCTTTTGTATATTCATCTTTACAATTTTCTTTATACCAAGATACTTTATAATATATTTTTTCTTTAACTTTATCTATATTGATATTAGAATTCTTTTCGATAGCAAGTAAGACAGGTATAATATCATTACCACAGATACAGATATCATAATTAACAATACGTTCTCTTCCATATGATGTTTTTTCTTTCTTTAGTTTTCCTTTATACGATATATATAAATAATCATCTTTAAATATATGATTTTCTAAAAAATATGTATAGTCTATATCAACAACTCCACTTGTTTTTAAATATCCTGTCATATATCGTATAGTACCACTCCTAAATTCAATATAATCATCTGGAAGATCTTCTTTTTTTATTTTTGTCTTATACATTGCCTTAGAATATAAATATTCATTGTTAGTATCAACACTTCTTATACAACCTTTACCAAATTTCCCTTTGGTATAAAGGAATGAATTTAATCTTTTCATATTTGTTACCTCCTCATTTGATATAACAGTATCACTAAAGTAACTTAATGTCAAGCAGTTTTGTTTTACTCATAACAAAAAAGAAATAGACTAATATCTACTTCTATATTTTGTTAAAAATTCATTTTACTAAGTCTTAGGGAGTTTATAACTACAGTTAAACTACTTATAGTCATAGCAATACTTGCAAACATAGGACTCATACTTATTCCATAATTTTCTAATAACCCAATTGCGATAGGTATCATAAGTAAGTTATAGAAGAAGGCCCAGAATAAGTTTTCTTTAATGATGAGATATGCTTTTTTACTTATTTTAATAAGGTCTAAAATATTAGAAATATCGTTATTCATAAGAATTACATCAGCAGAGTCCATAGCAACATCTGTTCCATCATTAACACTTATACCAATAGTGGCATTTACTAAAGCAGGAGCATCATTAATACCATCTCCTACCATTATTACTTTTTTACCTTTGTTAGTTAGATTTTTAATAACAGAGGCTTTCTTCTTTGGTAAGACATTAGATATTACTTTAGTTATACCTAACTCTCCTGCAATTATTTCTGCAGTCACTTCATTATCTCCTGTTAACATAATTACTTCAATGTTGTTATCTTTAAACTTAGTTATAACATCTTTTATATTAAATCTAACTATATCTTTAACACCTATTAGAGCGATAACAATACCTTCTTCTATTACATAGATAATACTACAGCCATTATTTATTAAATTATTATAGTCTTCTTTATGACTATCTTTTATTTTTAAATCTTTTAATAAAGTGTTATTTCCTAAATAATAAACTTTGTTATTAATACTTGCTTTTACCCCTTTACCGTTTATTGTTTTAAAATCAGTTACAACTAACTTCTTTTTAACTTTAAAGGCAGTACTTATAGGATGAGAAGAACTCTTTTCTATATTAGATACAATATTAATTAAATCATTATCTTTATAATTAGAATAATTATATGTCTTATAGATATTTAAAGTACCATTTGTAAGTGTTCCTGTTTTATCAAAGACAATAGTATCAATATCTTTCGCTTTCTCTAAGACTTCACTATTTCTTAGGAATAAGCCTTTCTTAGCACATATTCCATTACTTACAACTACAACAAGTGGTACGGCAAGTCCTAAGGCACAAGGACAAGCGACTACTAAGACTGTTACCATATGAATTAGAGATACTTCTAAAGGTAGTCCTATAAGTATCTGGATTATAAATGTTAGAAAAGCTATAATTAAGATAACAGGAACAAAGATACCACTTACTTTATCAGCTAGACGTTGTATTTTAGTTTTGGTATTAGTGGATTCTACTACTAGTTTAACTATTTCTGAGATGGTAGAGTCTTTTCCTATTTTCTTGGCAGTATATTCAATAATTCCGTCATAACTAATAGAACCGGCGATAACAGTTGCACCTTTTTCTTTTAAAACTGGGGCACTTTCTCCTGTGATAAAGCTTTCATTAACATAAGTTTTACCCTTAGTAACAGTGCCATCAACAGCGATTTTCTCACCAGCTTTACAAATTAATGTATCTCCTACTTCTACTTCATCGATAGTTATTTTTAACTCTTTATTATTCTTTTTAACTATAGCATAACTTGGTGTTATCTCTACTAACTTTCTAATAGCATCTTTAGTTCTATCTTTACTAGAGTCTTCTAATACTCTACCTAGTTTAATAAAGTAAATTACCATACAAGTAGATTCAAAATATAGATTATGGATGTAAGTATTATTACCACCTAATATATTTATATAACTATAAAGACTATATAAAAAACTAAAGATGACACTAAACATTACTAAAGTATCCATATTAGGCATTTTATGAAGTAAATTCTTTATACCACTTTTAATAATGTCTAGTCCATAGACTAAATATATTAAAGTAATTATCAACAGGGTTGTGGATAAAATAAGTGGATGATTATGATTAAGATATGGGATACTTGGTAGGTTTAACATATCCCCCATAGATATATACATTACAAAGATAATAAGTAATCCTAGGATTATTAGTTTTATTTTATCAGTCTTGTTAGTAACTTTATCTTCTATTCCTTTAAACTCTCCTAAACTAGTAAACCCTGCTTCTTTAATAAATCTTTCTATATCTTTAACAGTTATATTTTCATAAGTAATAGTAGCGATAGATAAAACTAGATTAACAGTTGCACTAGTAATTCCTTCTTGTTTATTAAGATATTTTTCTAGTCCTGATGAACAGGCACTACAAGTCATTCCACCTATTTTTAAAACTATTTTTTTCATAATTAATCCTCTTTTACTCTTAGTATTCTTAAAGCATTAATGATAGCGATAACTGAGACACCAACATCGGCAAAGACTGCTGCCCACATTGTTGTTGCTCCTATGGCACTTAGTAATAATACAAGTATTTTAACAGTGATAGCGAATACAATATTCTCTTTTACTATTTGCATTGTCTTTTTACTTATTTTAATGGCATTTGCAAGTTTAGATGGTTCATCTGTCATAATGACAATATCTGCTGCTTCTATTGCAGCATCACTTCCAAGTCCTCCCATCGCTACACCGATATCTGACAAGGCAAGAACAGGAGCATCATTAAGACCATCTCCTATAAATACTAGTTTACCATCAATACTTTTTTCTTTTATTAAATTCTCTACTTTTTTAACTTTATCTTGAGGTAGTAGTTCAGCATAATAATTATCTAACTTTAATTCTTTTGAGACATTTTTACTAATTTCTTCTCTATCTCCTGTTAACATTACTATTTTCTTAACATTATTTCTTCTAAATTCTTTAACTGCTTTATAGGCATCATCTTTAATTTTATCAGAGATAATGATAGAACCTGCATATTTCTTATCAATAGCGATATAAATAACAGTTCCAACATCATTACTCTTTTTATAGTCAATGTTATACTCTTCCATTAATTTCTCATTACCTACTAGAACTTCTTTAGACTCTACTTTTGCAATAACTCCTTTACCTTTAATTTCTTTAGTTTTTGTAACTAGTTTTTCATTAATATCTTTACCATAAGCTTCTTTAATAGATAAGGCAATTGGGTGATTAGAATAGTTCTCTGCATAACTTGTATATTTTAATAAATCTTCCTTTGAGTAATCTATAGCATTAACTTTTTGGACTTTAAAGATTCCTTCGGTTAGAGTTCCTGTTTTATCACAAACAACTATTTCAGTGTTTGCAAGGGCTTCTAAATAGTTACTACCCTTTACTAAAACTCCTATTTTAGATGAGGCACCAATTCCTCCAAAGAAACTTAGAGGTATTGATATTACTAAGGCACAAGGACAAGATACAACTAAGAATGATAAGGCTCTATATATCCAAGTTTTAAAGTTAGTATCTAATATTAAAGGTGGAATAAATGCAAGAAGAATAGCGATTATTACAACTATTGGAGTGTAGTATTTAGCAAATTTACTGATAAAGTTTTCTGATTTAGATTTTCTACTACTAGCATTTTCTACTAAATTTAAGATTTTACTAACAGTAGATTCACCAAACTTTTTAGTTACTTTAACTTTTAGTATTCCTTCATTATTAATACAACCACTTAATACTTCATCAGTCTCAGTTACACTTTTTGGCATAGATTCTCCTGTAAGAGCAAGAGTATTAAGAAGAGAGTTACCTTCTACTACTATACCATCTAATGGTATTTTTTCTCCTGGTTTTATCAAGATAATATCACCAACTTTGACTTTATTAGGATCTACTCTTTCTGTCTTGTTATTTTTATAAAGATTTGCATAATCTGGTCTTATATCCATTAATTCTGAAACTGATTTTCTTGATTTATCAACAGCATAACTTTGGAATAGTTCTCCTACTTGATAGAATAGCATAACAGCGACTGCTTCAGGAAACTCGCCTATAAAAAAGGCTCCTATGGTTGCAATAGTCATTAGAAAGTTTTCATCAAAGACTTTTCCTCTTGTAATGTTTCTTAAAGCTTTTAAGATGATATCATAACCTACTATTAGGTAGGAGATAATAAATAGAATGTTATTGATGATAACATTATCTAGTTTAAGGATAAACGCCAATACTAGTAAGATAAAAGATATTATAATTCTAATTAATTTCTTCTTCATCTTTTTTGTCATTATTAAACCTCCTCGATACTTACATCTGGTTCTTCTCTTCTAATTACTTTCTTAATTTGTTTTAAGGCTGTATTTAAATTATCTTCATTACAACTAAAAGTTAATCTTTCCATCATAAAACTAATAGAGACATTTTCTATTAAATCTATTTTTCTTAAAGATTCTTCTAATTTATTGGCACAATTTGCACAATCTAATCCTTCTATTTTATATTTATAATCTTTCATATTATTTCCTTCTTTCTATCCTTTATGATTAATATGTTCTAGTCCTATTTCAAATAGTTTAACAATATGGTCATCATCTAAAGTGTAATATACTTCTTTACCACTTCTTCTACATTTAACTATGCCACTTCTTCTTAGGGTTGCTAATTGATGAGAAACACTTGATTTAGTCATATTTAAAACATTGGCTAAGTCACAGACACACATTTCATCTTGATCAAGTGCAAAAAGGATTCTACATCTTGTTGTATCACCTATTAGTTTAAATAAGTCTGCTAGATGATTAAAAGTATTTTCTGAAGGCATTTTATTTAAGACTTTATCTACTGCTTCCTTATGAATTATATTACAATCACATGAAAATTCATTTCTAGACATATCATCACTTCCTATTTATATTATATGTTAACGATTGATTATTCACTCAACTATTCACATTATAGTTGAATACATATTCAATTGTCAAGACCCTTTAATCTGTTTTCTTGAAAGTTTTATTAGAAAGTGTTACAATTTTTTAAACAGAGGTGAATTTATGAAGCGATATAAACAAAGTGAAATAGAAGAAGTTGCAACTATTCTTAAAAATGATGGGGTTATTAGTGTACCTACTGATACTGTTTATGGAATCGGAGCTAGAATTAATTCTAGTAAGGCTTACGAAAAGTTAGTTAGTGTTAAAAATCGTCCTTCTAATAAGTCTTTTCCTGTTCTTTGTAAAGATTTAGAACAAATTAAAAGTATTGCTACCCTTAATGATAATGCTCTTAAATTAATTAAAGCTTTTATGCCAGGACCTATTACTTTGGTATTGAATAAAAAACCTGATGTGCTTTCATATATTAATAATGCAGGTGCACGAGAAACAGATGAACTTGCTATTAGAATGGCTCCTACTCCATTTTTAAAAGAGTTAATTAAAGAAGTTGGTAGTCCTTTATTTTTAACGAGTGCTAATAACTCTGGTAAGGATGTATGTAAAAGTTTAGATGAAATAGAGATAGAATGCCCTACTCTTGATGGTATGGTTGAAGGCAATGTATCTTTTGGGGAAGCTAGCACGATTGTTGACCTTACGGGAGATGATATAAAGATTCAAAGACAAGGACCTATTAGTGAAGATGAGATTATAAAGGTACTTGCTAATTTATAGGTTAATCTTAATTAACATAGTTAAAGTAAAAACCACCATTACTATTAACTATTGGTGGTTTTTACTTTAAAATTCTATTAAATCTTAAGTATTAAATCACTTCTCTTTTTAATATAGATTAATGAGGAGTGATTTTTTATGTGTTCTTATAATGTTTTATGTGAATATGATAAATCTATTAGTGATGATGAGTTAAAAAAAATAATTAATGATAAATTATTTAGAATTATTACTACTCTTGAGATGAATTTAGAATGAAAGAGATCTTCAGGGTTGCAATTTATTTAAGACTTTCTATTGAAGATAAAGATAAATTAAATAGAACAGACGATAGTGAATCCATTAAGAATCAAAGACATATGTTAATGGAGGTTGTTAATAATAATCCTAGTTATAATTTAATTGGTGAATACTGTGATGAAGATTTATCTGGGGCAGGTACTTATAGACCAGAGTTTGAAAGATTAATTAAGGACTGTGAAAATGGTAAGATTGATATTGTTTTATGTAAGAGTCAATCTAGGTTTTCAAGGGATATGGAGATTGTAGAGCGATATATTAATAATAAGTTTAAAGAGTGGAATGTTAGATTTATTAGTTTATCTGATAATGCTGATACAGAAAATCCTGGTAATAAGAAGTCTAGACAGATTAATGGTCTTGTTAATGAATGGTATTTAGAGGATGTTTCTAATAATATTAGAAGTGCTTTTAATTCTAAGATGAAACAAGGTGAGTTTATCTCCCCTTTCGCCCCTTTTGGTTATTTAGTTGACAGTAGTGATAATAATAAATTAGTCGTTGATAAAGTGGCAAGTTTAGTAGTTAAAGATATTTTTAATCTTTATTTAAAAGGCTATGGTTACTCTGCTATTGCAAAATACTTAAATGATAAAAATATACCCAGTCCATCACTTCATAAATATACACAAGGTATTAAATTAAATGTTGTTAGTAATAAAAAAAGAGATGAAATTAAGTGGAATAGTAATGCTATTAAGACGATACTTAAAAATGAAATTTATCTAGGTAAGCTTGTACAAGGTAAAAGAACTACTGTTAGTTATAAGAATCATAAAATTATTAATAAAGATAAGAGTCTATGGATAAGTTATCCTAATACTCATGAAGCGATTATTAATAAAGATACTTTTGATAAAGTACAAAGGGAGATGAAAAATAGAACAAAACCTAGAAGCAGTAACACTGTTCATTTATTTTCAGGTAAAGTTTTTTGTTTAGACTGTGATCACTATTTAAGAAAGAAAAACTCTTCAAAGCATCAGTATTTAGTATGCTCTAATAATACTTCCTGCTCTAATAAGTCATCTATTAGATATGATTTGTTAGAGAATATTGTTCTTGAGTTAATTAATAAACTTATAGATAAATTTTATGATGAGGAGTTATTAAAGGAAAAAACAAATAAAAAATATAATGAAGTATATATGGAAAAGTTAATATCTTTAGAAAGTGAGTTAGTTAATTTTAATAGAAAAATAGATGAGTCTGAAAAGTATCTAAAGAATCTTTATGAAGATAAGGTAAATAATGTTATTTCTCTAGAGATGTTTGATACTTTAGTAAGTAGTTATGAAGATAATAAGGGTAGATATTCTAAACAGTTAGATGATGTTAATAAAAAGATTAACGTTTATAAAGAGAATATTAAGGGTTTTGATGAGAAAATAATCTCTAAATATAAAAAACTAGATAATCTTAATAGAGTTATTGTTAATGAATTTATAGATAAGATTTATGTAGGTGAAATTAGAGATAATATTAGAAATATAAAAATTAAGTGGAATTTATAAAAAAAATTAGTTTAATTGTATATTATATTAATAGAGATGGTAAAGATGAACGTGATTGATGTCGCGTTTTTTATATTATCTTATTTTTTAATGGAGATATAAAGTGTTTGGCAACTTTGCAAGAATTATCTCTAACTAAAATAAGAAATATTTTGGAGGAAAGGAAGTGATACTTAAGAGGGAAAGTAAATTAATAAAAAAGAGAAAGTTTTTGAGTTATCTAGTAATACTAGACAACTGTAACTAAATTGAATTAAGTAATGAAGTGACTACAATTTATAGTCAGTTAAAAAACTTTAGCAATTAATAGAAAATCAGACTAAGTGATGCTATAAAACAAGATATATTTAAAACAATTACCAAACTATTTTATTTGAAGAAAATAAGTTGGTTACAATTTGTAACCAGCTGAAATTAAAAACCAAAGATTGTAAATATTACAACACTGATGTTGTTGATACCAAGGTAATGTTTAGAAATATTAAATCAATTTTGTTTTTAAGTTGTTAGTATGATTATCAAGAAAGGAATGAAATTTATGAAACAAGATAAATTAGAAACAATTACTAAACTATTTGAAGGTAAAGAAATTAGGAGTGTTTGGGACACTGAAAAAGAAGATTACTATTTTAGTGTAGTTGATGTTATTGATGCTTTAACTGATAGCCCTAATCCTAGAAATTATTGGAATATGCTTAAGAAAAGAATGACTGAAGAAGAGCAGAGTCAGTTGTACACAAAATGTGTACAACTAAAAATGAAATCAAAAAAGGATGGCAAAAACTATGCAACTGACACTTTAGACACTAAAGGAATTTTAAGATTAATAGAGTCAGTTCCTAGTCCTAAAGCTGAACCTTTTAAAATGTGGTTAGCAGGATTAGGGAAAGAAAGAATTGATGAAGTTTTTGATCCCGAGATTGCTATTAAAAGAGCGATTAATTATTATCGTAATCGTGGTTATGATGATAAATGGATTAAAGCTAGATTAAATGGGATATTAGATAGAAATAAATTAACGGATATATGGAAAGAAAGTGGTATTAATGAGGGTTATGAGTATGCAATACTTACTAACGATATCTATAGAGAATGGTCTGGTATGACTGCTAAAGAATACAAAGAATTTAAAGGCCTTAGAAAAGAGTCTTTAAGAGATAATATGAGTGACATAGAAGTATTACTTGCAGATATAGGTGAAATTACTACTAGAGAGCTTGCTAAAAAGCATAAACCTTATGGATTAAGTGAAAATAGAAAAATTGCTAAAGCAGGTGGCGAAGTTGCTAGTAATACGAGAAAAGATATAGAAGAGAAACTTGGAGAGAATGTTATTATTAAAAATAATAATCTTAATTATCAATATATAGATGATAATAAAAAGCTAGATTGTACTGTGTCTTAACAACATTCATCCAGTTGCTCTAATCAGGACACTTGCTACTAAACCTGATATATTACTTTTAGATGAACCATTTTCAGCTTTGGATGCAATGACTAGAGTAATGCTTGCAGATGATGTTTATAAGATGGTTAAAGACTTAGGTAAAACTGCTATTATGGTAACTCATGATTTGTCGGAAGCTTTGAGTGTAGGTGATAAAGTAGTTGTCCTTACGAAAAGACCTTGTGTTGTTAAAAAAATCTATGATATTAATTATAAGAATCGCTCTACTCCATTTAATAATAGAAAAGAAAAAGAATTTAATTACTATTATGAAAAGATATGGAGAGATTTAGATGTCAAACTATAGTGAGGAACATAAAGAATTTCTTAAGAAGAAGAAAAAAGAGAAAATTATTGTTATTAGTTTTCAAATATTAATATTACTAGTGTTCATTTTAGGATGGGAACTATTAGCAAGATTTAATCTTATTAATACTTTTCTTTTATCTAGTCCTAGTCTAGTACTTAAAACTTTAGGAAGTCTATTCACTAATAATGATTTATTAGTACATATAGGTATTACTTTATATGAGACTGTAGTTAGCTTTTTAGTAGTTACAATTATTTCCTTGTTAGTCTCTACTCTATTTTGGTTTTCTAAGAGGTTAGCAAAGATACTTGATCCTTATTTAACTGTTTTAAATTCGCTACCTAAAGTTGCTCTTGGACCTTTAATTATTATTTGGGTAGGAGCTAGTACTAATTCTATTATCTTTATGGCTTTATTAATCTCTTTATTCTTGTCTATTATAAATGTTTATCATAATTTTAAAGAAACTGATAGTAACTATATTACTTTACTTAGAAGTTTAGGGGCTAGTAAGTTACAGATATTTATGAAGGCAGTTATACCATCTAATCTATCTAATATCATTAATAATCTCAAAATTAACGTGAGCATGTGCTATATAGGTGTCATTATGGGTGAGTTGCTTGTATCAAAAAAGGGACTAGGATATTTAATAATGTATGGTACTCAAGTATTTAATATAGACCTTGTCATTGCTTCTGTTATTGTTCTAGGGGTCTTAGCTTTCTTATTCTATTATCTTGTTTGTTTACTTGAGAAATTTATACAAAAGAAAACTGTTAACTGAGAAAGTTAGCAGTTTTTGACATTATTTTATCATTTCCCAACTTTTAAAATATATACATTCTAAATTATAGTTGAATTTAATTTCATATATCCCATCAAATTCTTGACTATTTTGCTTCAAAGTCCATTCTGCTATTATGGTATTTCCATCTATTGCTAATAATTTAATATCAATGCTTTCTATATCTTCATCTTTTATATGCTGCCATTCTTGGTTAATTTCTTGAATAGTTGTATATGGTTTCATAAATGGGGTTTCTTGATAAAAAGTTGTTTTAGTAAATAATGATACTGCACTTTCTATATCTTTATTAAACCAATATGTTTTTAATTTATTTAACCATTCTTCCGCATATTTTCTATTCATGCTATCACTCCTCGTATAATAGTTTTTAAATTAATAATTTACTTTTTAGTTTTTTTGGCTAAAAATCCCATAAACTGTGGTATCTCATGAAATCTATTATAATATGCTTCATCTATTTCTTTGCATTCATCAATACATCTTGACTCTTTAAAATCTTCAACTACAAAGTTATTGTGTTTAAGTATCTCAAAATAATATGATGGTGGAGCTATAAACTCTTCTAGCACCTCATTATCTTTAAAATGATTTACTTGTTTTGTATGAGACATATATTTTCCTAGTACTTGTTTACCATCATTACCGGCTTCAAATCCTATAACATGATAATTACTACCATTATAATTAATTTTTTCAGTGGCAAATCTCATAGGGTGACCAACAGAAAATAAGACTTGACCATTATCATCCAATACTCTATATAATTCTTTAAAGACTTTATCTTTATCTTCTACATGAGTAATTGCTAAACTGCTAAAAATAAAATCAAATTCATTTTCTTTAAAAGGTAAATTTAACATATCACCTACATAGAAGTTACAGTTAGGATAACTTTCTTTGGCAATATCTATTGATTTTTCTGAAATATCAATACCTGTTATTTTTTTAGGATTATATTTACTTAACATTTCACTTTCTTCAGCAGTTCCACAACCTAATAAGAGAATTCTTTTACCTTCAATATTTGGGAGCATAGATAACATCATAGGTTTTTCTACAAATCGTAACGCCTTTTTCATACCATTCGTCACTTCAAAATGTCTTTTTTCTGCAAATTTATCATAATCATTTACTTTAAAGTTAATAATTTCTATTAGTTCATTATAAATTTCATTCAATTCTTTTACACCATCATCTATACTTATATGACCTTTGTCTTTTACAATAACTGTTTTGGCATTAAGTAGTTCTTTAAACCTTTTTTCTTGCTCTAATGAAACAAAATAATCATCATCAGAGAATATACAAGTAATATTATTTGTAATTTTTTTTATTTTCTCAAAATCAATAGGTGTATTAATCCAAGGCTGAGCAGTATTATATGACTCTTCATCACTAATTGCTTCTTCTAGTAAGTCTAACCAAGGAGCTACAAACAATATTCCACCAATTTTTTTGACCTTTTGCTTTTCTAAATATCTCATTATTGTTTGGCATCCTATACTATGCCCTACAAAAAAAGTATGCTCATCTATCTCTTCAACTTGTCTATCTAACTCACTAACCCATTCTTCTATTTTAGGGTTTGCAGTATTTGGCATATTAAATCTAATTACTTTATTAGATTTATTACTAATTTTCTTATCTAACCATGGATACCAACCATCATCTTTATTTCCATCCCAACAATGCACTATATATATCTTATTCATATTCTTCCTCCAATTAATTTTTTATTTAAAATTATACTCTTTCTTTAACTCTTCTAATATTTCATAGACAACAGGACATATACTTGCATTACCAATAATACTA
>CAMMMG010000011.1 GCA_946497925.1 uncultured Mycoplasmatota bacterium | reverse complement strand
CCATTTCCCTTATATATGAAAAAGAATCACTAACTTCACTACCAATTTCTTTACCGAAATTAATAACACTATCTTTTTTCTCATCAATAAAGTTTGCTATATCTTCTTTTCTTTTATCTCTAATAGCTGCTTTAAAATCTGCTTTTGCCTGTTTTCTTTCTAATCTTACTTCTTTCTCTTGTAACTTCTCTGCTCTTCTAATCTCTTTCTCGCGTTTCTTCTCTAACTTTTCTATCATCGCATCATATTTAGCAATTGCCTGTTCTATTCTAAAACGTCTAAACGGTGCAAGAAGTTTATTAGAAATAGAAGTAATTCTAGCTTTTCTAAGCGTTGCCTTTGCATTCTTATATTCCTCTAAACTAGAAACCACTCTCTCTTCATCAGACAAAAGCTCTCTATCTAATTCTTCCAATGACATAATCATATCTATCACTCACCTTATGAAAACATTGCATTTACTATATCTTTTATTTTATTTCTCTCTTCATCAGTCTCTAAATCTACTAAAGTATTTTTACCTTCATCATCTTTAATTATACGAGAAGCTAAAATATCACTAGTCTCATCACCTTTATCAATAGCATAAATAGCATAATTCTCTCCATCAAGACTAACAGTCTTTAACATTTCTGCTTCCTTAACTTCACCATCTACTTCGATCTTAAATTTTGTATCATCCATAATTTTAACCTCCTTTTATCTTATATAAATATATTATCATAAACAAAGAAAAAAAGCGAGACTATATAAACATATAATCTGGCTTTTTATAAGGTTCCTCATAACTCTTATCTTTCATATATTTATCTACAAGAACTATCTCTTCTTGTCCTAGACTTTTAGGAACATCTATAACTCTTTGATTTCTTGAGCCTCTATAATAAATATTTAAACTTCTCTCTTCTAAGATAAATTTACCATCTACTAAGACATCTACTTCATTTAGTAACTTCTTCATCTTAGGATTTTTAAGCATCGCTTCATAAGTATATCCTGTATAACACCATACGTTAAGCCCCATCTCATGTGCAGCTTTACTAATCTCATAACAAGCTTCCGCTTGACATACAGGATCTCCTCCAGATAAAGTAATACCATCTTGATTTTTGATAGTCTTTAACTCATCTATTACTTCACTAACATCAAATAAAGCCCCACCACTAAAGTCATGAGTACCAGGATTTTGACACCCTGGACATGCATGAGGACACCCTTGTGTCCAAATAACAGTTCTTACCCCTTCTCCATCTACAATAGAATCAGGTTGTAATGATGCCGCTAGTCTTATTTTCATCCTACTTACCTTCTTTTTTATTTTTTACAACATCATTTAAACCACTATGTTTAACACGGTCAGCCTCTTCAGCACGTTTACCATTATTAAATCTATCAACATCACCTACTAAATAACCTGTAATACGTCTAATCCTTTCAAATTTTTGTCCTTCTCCAACTATTTTTTTCATATATAATTCCTCCTTCTTATTTTTTATTATTCACAACAATTATTATCTAATGAAGTTATTACTTCCATTGGAACCCCTTCAAATTCATGACGTCCACATTTAGGACAAACATCATTAATTACACCAACATATCCACAAACAGGATCTCTATCAACTGGATGGTTAATCGCACCATAGCCAATACCTGCTTCTTTCATAACGCGAATTACTTTCTCAAATGCTTCAACATTAGAAGCAGCATCACCATCTAACTCAATATAAGAAATATGTCCTCCATTAGTAAGTCCGTGGAAAGGTGCCTCTTTCTCAATCTTATCAGTAATACTTATATTATAATAAACTGGTACATGGAATGAATTTGTATAATATTCTCTATCAGTAACCCCTTTAATCTTTCCATATATCGCTCTGTCAATTCCTGTAAATCTACCACTTAATCCTTCTGCAGGAGTAGCAAGACAAGTAAAGTTTAAGTTATATTTACGAGAATACTCATCACAACGTTTTCTCATAAATGTAATGATTTCTAAACCTAACTTTTCACTCTCTTCACTTTCACCATGATGTTTACCAGTTAAAGCCTTTAAACATTCTGCAAGTCCAATAAATCCTGTAGATAAAGTACCATGTTTCCATACTTTTCTAAGTCTATCAGTTGGTTTTAACTTCTCACCATTAGTCCAAATACCTTGTCCAAGTAAGAATGGGAAGTTATAACTATGTTTACTACATTGCACTTCAAATCTTTCAAGTAATTGATCTTTAACCATATCCATAATACTCTCAAGTTCTTTATAGAACCCATCCATATCTGCCTTATCTCTTTCTTTTAAAGCTATACCATATTTAATTCCTAATCTAGGTAAGTTAATAGTAGTAAAAGATAAATTACCACGACCAGTTACTATCTCATTATCTGGACTAGTAACATCTCCTATTACTCTTGTTCTACATCCCATATAAGCAATTTCTGTATTAAAGTCTCCTTCTTTATAATACTGTTTATTAAATGGAGCATCTACAAAAGCAAAGTTAGGGAAAAGTCTTTTAGCAGACACCTTACAAGCAAGTTTAAATAAATCATAGTTAGGATCTTCTACATTATAGTTAACTCCTTCTTTTACTTTAAATATTGATACTGGAAATATTGGTGTTTCTCCTTTACCAAGACCCCTATCTAAAGAAAGTAAGAAATTTTTAATAACCATTCTACCTTCTGGAGTTATATCTGTTCCAAAGTTAACTGATGAAAATGGAACTTGTGCTCCTGCTCTAGAATGCATTGTATTTAAATTATGAATAAATGCTTCCATCGCTTGCCCAGTCGCTCTATCTGTCTTTTGCATGGCCTTCTCGTAACTTTTCTCAAATATTTCATGAACTCTACTAGAGCCTCTCTCATAATCACTAAATTCTTTAACATCAAACTCTATTGATTCTTGTTTATCTATTTCTCTAATAATTCTATCTATATTAATACCTGGAATAAATCCTTCTAAATCAAGAAAGTCATAAATTGTTTGTTTAAATTGTTTTTTAAATGTCTTAAGTACACCTGGTGCAAGATAATAATCAAGTGCAGGTATTGCTTGTCCTCCATGTTGATCATTTTGATTAGCTTGAATAACGATACAAGCAAGTGATGCATAAGTTGAAATATCTTGAGGTGGTCTAACAAATCCATGTCCTGTATCAAACCCATTTTTAAATAGTCTTGATAAATCTATCTGACAACAAGTAGTAGTACCCATCGCTAAGAAATCCATATCATGAATATGTATAGTACCATTATCATGAGCTTCTGCATATTCTTTTTTCATTAAGTATGCTTTAGAAAATTCTTTAGATACAGTCGCACCGTATTGTAACATCGTACCCATTGGACTATTTCCATCTATATTAGCATTTTCACGTTTTGCATCTTCTTCATTAGCAGACTTAAGCCCAAGATTTTCTAATGATTTTAAGAACTTATGAGTCTTATTATCTCCAAAGAAAGATTCTCTAGATTGATTTCTTCTTTCTCTATAAGAAGAAAATGATTTATATACATCATCGTATCCTTTACTAGATAATTCTGTTTCTATATAGTCTTGAATATCTTCTATTTTAAAGCGATTATTTTTTTCTTCTGAATCTTTCTTTATTTTCTTTAAAACCGCTCCATATACTTTTTGAATATCAGCAGAACTATATTTTTTCTCTTTTTCACTCTCATCATCATCTACTTCAACACTATCAAAACCTTTTTTTATCGCTAGAGCAATTTTCGCTCCATCAAAATCAACTTTTTTACCATTTCTTTTAATTACTGTAACCCCTTCTAATTGGTCATTTAATTCATTAACTCCTGTCATATTTTTACCTCCTATTTAAGTCAATTGTAAAAGTTGTATTTTCAAAAATCAATAGGTAATTTTAAGAAAAAAATCATGATTTTTATAAAAGCATTGATATATATAGATTTCCTAAAAAATTTTAATTTGTTCGATTTACGACAATTTACATTTATATACATTTTTGCGTTTTTCCTAAAAACCATTTTTTATTTTTTTAAAAAAAAGTGAACTTTAAAAACGTCAATTTCCTTATTTTTTCAACAAAAGCAATATTTAAAAAGGTAACTTTTTTCGTTTTTTCTTAAAAACTATTTTTTATTTTTTAGATTTTTTCTTGTTCTTCTATATAGCAAGTTCCACATAAAGATTCATACTTAACATTACTATTATCATCAATAACAATACTATCTCCATCAAAAGTAAATTTACCATCAACTTTTCTAGCATTAAATCGTGCTTTCTTTCCACACCGACAAATTGTTGGCATTTCTTCTATAGCATCAGCAAGTTCTAACAAACGTATTGCCCCCTCAAATCCATTAGATTTAAAATCAGTTCTAAGTCCAAAAGCAATAACAGGAATATCCATCATTTTAGAGATATAAAATAATTCATCAACTTGTTTCCTTTTTAAAAATTGCGCTTCATCTACCAATATACAAGAAAGAGAAGAAAGGTTATCTCCTAATTTAGAAATAATACTATCATTATCGCCAATTAAATAATCAACTTTTCTTTCAAGACCAATACGAGAAACTATCTTTTCATCACCTTTAGTATCAACACTAGGCTTTAAAATCACTACTTTCTTACCCTTTTCTTCATAATTATAAGCAGTCTGTAAAAGAATAGTAGACTTTCCTGCATTCATCGCTCCATATCTAAAATGAAATTTAGCCATTATTATTTCTCCTTTTTATCAGTAGAGCCAAATCCTCCAGTTCTTATTCCTTCTGCTTCATCATTATCAACTATTAAGTATTTTTGAAACATTACTTGACCAATAACATCTCCCTTTTTAACTTCAATATCGTGATCACTACAATTAAAATATGCAAAGTAAAAATGTCCATCATTAGATTCATTTTCATAATAATCATGATCAATTAATCCTACACTATTAGCAAGTATAAAACCTTTCTTAGGACCACTACTTCTATTAAGCAAAAGATAACATTCATCCTCCATACAATATGCTTTTAATCCTGTAGGAATTAATGTTGGTTTAATCCCTGGATAATATTTAGGAATAACTATATCCTTCGCTGCTTCTACATCATATGCCGCTGCATATTTTGTCTTCCTAACTGGTAAATTAATCCCCTTATCTTCATACCCTTTTACTACTTCAAATCCTCTTTTTCTCATAACTAATCTCCTTCTCTCTATCTTAATTTAATTTCTCTTCTAAATACTTTTTCTGTATCTTCATTTTTAGGCATATCTTCATTTATAACAGCATCAGTTATATAAGAATTAATCACATCATCATAAGTTTCTATTGTATAAATAACAAGTGAATCTCTACTAATAGCATTTAAAAAATAATTGATTCTATCATAATAATACAATGAACCATTCTCTATATAAAAACAACTTTTTTCTATTGAATTATTGCTAATAACAAAAACTTTCTTATCATCACTATAACTTGTTAACAAGCGATTTCTCTTAATACCTTCTATATCTACCTCTTGACCATTCTTTAGTTGTTCTTCTATTTTTTTATAATCATCTAAAGACACATTATAAGCGATAAAATCTTCATCAGAATATAGTCTTATCATATCGTATAATGAATAATCTTTTTTCTTATAACTATTATTACGTTCAAAAATAACTGATTGTTCTTTTACTTTATCATTAACCACCAAATCAGTAGAATTTTCTTCTATCATACTTTCTATCTCTTGATAATAATTAACTACTTCTTCATGTTTTTCTCTAGCTAAAGAAACATTTTGGTTAAAATTATCATCTACTCTTATAAAAGAGAGTTCCTTAGATAATATTTCTTTATTTTTCTTTTCAGTTTCCTCTTTCGCTTCCTCGAAACTATCAAAGACTTTATCTACATTGGTAGAATTATTGCATCTCCCATTCATTAAACAAAACTCTGGTTCTACTCTAGATAAACCTCCATATTGATTATCTTTTCCATAAGAAAAAACAACTTTATATTCGCAAAGAGTATTACCATACATATTATATTTTTCTTCCCTACCTACTACATAACATTTAGATACTATATAACAAACTATCCCATATTCTCTTTCTAACTCATGAAGACCAGGGTACCATCCAGTTTGTTCTATAATAGGCATAGCAGCATACTTTATTGGATAATTATTTTTCATTATGAACTCCCTTCAAATTATATTTATCCTCACCATAAAGTTTATATACTTTTTGATGAGAAATATCTTCTTTAAGAGATAATTTCCTATCAAGTTCTTCTAAACCATCAATAAGAACCTCATTGATAGAAGACGAAATCATATCAAGATAGTTATTTTCACAGAAAGAACACTCAGTTTTAGGAAGTCCCACCATAGAAACATAACCATCAGTTGACTTATATATTTGCAAAATATTGTTACCCGTTATCTCTTCTAAAATATTTGGATAATTAGAAACAAATAATAGTTCTTCTCCACATAATCCACAAGGAACAATACCTCTATCTGTAGATTTTAAATAACCTCCTCTTATTCTCTCATCGCTAGTTAAACCCAAAGTCAAAGTAAAACCAGCTTTTAATCTTTCTTCCATTACTCTACTCCTTCTAAAATTTTACTATTATCTATATATAATACCTTCTTATTCTTTTTTAAACTCTTAGGAACATCAATAATACACTGATTACTACTACCAACATAATGTATTTTCTCTGAAGCTAGTTTCAAAACAAATCTCCCATCAAGTAATACATCGATATTATTTAAAATAGTATCCAAGTTTTTATCAATTTTCATCTGTTCTAATAACTCTTCCCATGTATAGCCCGTATAAAGCCAAATAGTTTTACTAGGGAACTTTTCTCTAATCTCTTTAACTAATTTAGATATTTCTAAACGATTTCCTAAAAATAAAGGATCTCCTCCAGATAAAGTTATACCACTACACCATTCTTTCTCTAATTCATCGAAAATCTCTTTTTTAGCATCTTCATCAAATACTAAACCATCATTAGGATCCCAAGTCATGGCATTTTGACAAGCATGGCAATGATGAGAACACCCTGATACCCATAAAACAACTCTAAGTCCCTCACCATTAAGCATATCTGCCTTTGTTATATTATGATATCTCATAACTTCTCTAAATCCCCCTTGCTATAATAAAGAACTGGTTTATTTAAAAGATTAGCAAAAGCAATTTGGTCATTAGTAGATTCTCCAATATATCCATCTTCATCAATTACTACAACAATCTCACTCCTTGCAATCTTCATCTTTGCTGCTTTATCTAAAATCTTTTTTATCTCAACGCCACACTTTGGATTAGCTCCTGATTGAGAGTAAACAGAAGGTGTAAAGACTAAATAGCCTTTTAAAGATAGTTCTTCCTCCACTTTTCTAAAAACATCTTTAAACCTAGTACTTCCAATTAACACTACAACGACATACATACTACATAGACTTCCTTTCTGAAATTTCTACCATCTTAGCATTACCAAGCATTGTATCACCATGAACTCTTGAATAAGAAAGGTATCCATTCATTCTATCTATCTTTGTTAAATCACTACTTCCACATTTAGGACAAACATCCATATCTAATTCTTCATGGCCACAGTTATTACAGTAAGCAAGCGAAAGATTAACTCCTTCATAAAAACCTTTATCCATCGCTCTTTCTACATAAGTAAGCATTGCCTTAGTATTATAACTTAAATTATAACGAACATACTGTATTCTGCCCCCTTTAAATAGTTCCCAAAATCTATCTTCCAAGTCTTGTTTTTCTATTCCATTAATATCTTCCCAAACTCCACAATGGAAGCTGTTAGAGACATATTCACGAGAACTAACTCCAGGAATAATACCATATTTCTTACGGAATTGTTTTATTTGAAGACCACATAAACTCTCAGCTGGTGTTCCGTATATTGCATATAAAATATTATCTTCTTTTTTAAATTCAGTAGTCTTCTTATTGATATATTTCATAACTTCAAGAGCAAAAGATCCATCTTCAACAATACTCTTACCATTATATAGAACTTGTAATTCATTTAAAGCAGTTATACCAAAAGATGCTGTAGAACTTTTCAGAATAGGTTCAATAGGCTCTTCAGGTTTTAAATTACCTCCATAAAAGCCACCTTGACAGTATGCTAGAGGATTAGTAGAAGCTTTACGTTTAGCAAGATAACGATAAGTACGAATATGAATCTTTCGAATCATCTCTAAATAATAGTCAAGCACTTCATAAAAATCTTTCTGTTCTTCACGAGCTTTAGCAAGTATCATAGGTAAATGTAATGATATTGCTCCTATATTAAACCTTCCAATAAAAACAGGTTTATCTTTTTCATCAACAGGTTCCATTCCACCACGTTCATACCAAGGAGAAAGAAACGCCCGACATCCCATTGGACTAACAATTCTCTTATATTTCTTATACATTTCTGGAACATAACTTTCTCCACTTAATGATAAATAATCAGGGTACATTGTCTTTTCACTACATTTAATCGCTGTTAAGAAGCTATCACGAAGTACTCCCCCTTCACCATGTACTTTCTTATCATATAAAAATACAAGTTTAGGAAATACAGTAGGTCTCTTAAACCCTTTCTTTCCTTGACCTTCTCTATGTACATCTAATATAGTTTTAGTAATCATAACAGCAAACTTATCTTTATCTACTCCAAAAGTAAGAGTAACAAAAGGATAATCTCCTCTACTAGAACTAACAGTATTTAATTTATATTCAAATCCCTGATAACCCTGTTCACACTCTCTAACTGTCTTCCTCCAAGCATAATCCTCTGCTTCAGAAGCATATTCTTTTCCTTTAATACCTAAATACTCTTTATAATACATATCATAACTTTTCTTAGCATATTTCTTTAATACAGTATCAATTTCTGGAAGAGTAAAACCACCATACTGCATTGCAGTAGTATTAATAGTAACATCACCTATAACATTAAAAGCAGTCTGTAATGTTTTAGGTTCTGTATACCAAATATTACTCATCTCAAACCCATCTTTTAAGACGTCAGCAATATTAAATAAACAACAATTCATCGTATCACGTCTTGCACTCATATCATGAATATAGATATAACCGTCTTTACAAGCCTCTATTTCAGCACTAGTTAAAAAGAACTTCTTATATAATTCTTTATTAAGACTATTATATATTAAACATCTTTGTGTCGTAACTAAAGCACTATCCATATTAGCACAATCTTTATCACCAATATAAGTAATAACTTGGCTCTTTTTATAGACTTCATCTAATATATGAATAATATCTTTCTTATAATCTCTATACTCTCTATAACTCTTTGCAACCAAAGGATTAATAGATTCAAGTGCTACTTCACAACAACTATGTACTTGTTCAACAGTAGGATTACTTGTCTGTGTTTCTAAAAGTTCAACTACTTTATTAACAATTTTCTCCATCGCTTCATCAGTTAAATCAACCATAACTCTCTCAGCACTAGATCTAACTGCTTTCCTAACTCGTTCAGGATCAAACTTTTCCAAATTACCATTTCTTTTTACAATCATAATTTTCTTCATGTACATCAACTACCTCTCTATCTTACAAAATCCATTCTAACTCACAAGCCAAAAATATTACTGTTGCATTTGCAACAATTACAAAAATTTGTTAAAATAAAAATTAAAGAGGTGTTATTTTCCATGAAAACTTTAGATGAAACAAGACTTTTACAATTTAAAAAAAATTTGTCAAACTGTGTAAATATTAAAAGTAAAACATTTTACAATAAAGAATTAATATTAAGTTATTCTCCCATCAAAAAGAAAATAGGATTTATTACAGAAGGTAAAGCAAACATAGTAAAAACTGATAAAGAAGGAAATACTACTATTATGAGAGACTTAAAAGAAAATGATATTTTCTCTAATCTTTTCTTTCAAGATTCAGAAGACGAAATATATATTATTAGCAATGGTGAAACAAAAGTAATTTTTATAGATTATTATAATATTATAAAAAACTGTAATCAGAACTGTCCTTTTCATAACAGCATAGTTTTAACATTATTTGATTTATTAATAGAAGATAACAAACAACAAAATGAAAAGATTGAACTATTATCAAAAAGAACAGTAGAAGAAAAAATATTATTTTTTCTTAAGCAAAGAATGAATAAGAATAATATCTTCAAGGTTACTACTTCTTATAAAGCAATCGCTGAATATCTATTTGTAGATAGATCAAACCTTATGAGAGAATTAAAAAAAATGGAAGAGAAAGGCTTAATTGAAAGATATGAAAAAACAATCAAGATTAAGTCTTAATTGTTTTTATATTGTCTTCGTTTAGCAAAGAAAAAGAGAAATAATTTACCTTATTCTATTTAAGAAATCGTAAATTATCTGTTTAAACAGATAATTTGAATTATCCGTTCAATAATGTTATCTGTTTATATACAAGCTTTGCTAATTATACCAAGGCTTTTTTTGTATAATGAACAGATAACATTAATTGTATATTTCAATGAAAATGGTAACGAAAGGTCATTATACGCTTTATTACTTTCTTAATGCTTTAGACATATATTACAAAAATAAATATTATAAAGAAGCTTAGTTGTTACTACTGTTGTTATTATTTATGATAATTATTAATTTTATTTTAAAATTTTCAATTATATTACAGAATTATAAATTAACGAAATACTTATAATATCCTGAGCCAGTTATTAAGTCTATGAATATTATCTGTTCAAAAATAAAAAAGAAATCTAGTTTTTATGCTAGATTCTTTAATTTGAACAGATAACATTATTGAACAGATAACACGAAAGGTCGGTCTTTAGTACCATCTCCTCCTGTTATCACAACATTAGATTTTAGATTTAAGGAAGGACGAATAGCATTACTATTTGTTAAATAGTGAATGTACGCAGCATTAGTAACAGGTGCCATAACATATACTCTAGAAGAATTTCCAGGCGTTAGGATCCAATAATTTGTATTATTATCGCTTCTATCAAATTGCCCAGCCATCAATTCTCCCACTCTAAGTAGCCCTACTTTAGATTCTGTACTTGGGGCATACCCTGACATACTAGTATCTGTATATTTAGCTAATTTGTATGAAGTACCTCTACGTACTGTTCCTAAATACCATGTAGTACTTTCTTCTATCATTTCACTATAACTACTATCTATATAGCTTGTTAGATATTCTCCATTTAAGAAGGTTCCTATTGTATTTGTATTTGAATAATTTACGTTACTATTACGGTCAAAAGCACTCTTTATAAAACTTCCTCCACTTTTTAATGGCTCAGCACTGGTTATCTTAGTTAAGCCTTCTATTTCATGACTTACTATTCGATAAAGATTATTCTCATCATTTCCAAATCTTATATATTCGCCACTATATCTTGTATTTAACAAAGTTCCTGATAAATTATTATCATTATCTTCTTCTAAACGATATGGATTATCTACTGTTCCATTACCATCTACGATACGAACGTTAGATTTTAGATTTATCGATGGCCTTATTCCATACGCAGAGGTCATCCCAATGGTACTCGCACTGCCACTATAGTCGACATACCGAACGAGAGACGAACTATATGGTGTTAGAGTCCACCAATAAAGTCCATTATTTAAATAACCATTTGTTCCTCCATTATTACTAGATTGATATTCATACATATTAAGTAATCCTACTGTATCTGTTACAGTTGTCTCCCCATTTGGTCTTGTTATACTTCCTAAACTTGTGGCATCCAATGTTGCATCCCATTTTGCATCTGTTACGATGAACTTCTCATAATCTCTTAAATTACCTAAGAAGCCATCTACACTAGTATCATTTAACCAGTCTTCCATATAACTGCCTTCAAAATTAGTTTGCCTACTAGGGTTGTAGGTAATTGCGCTTATATTCCACTGAGTTACTAACTTAGTCGTCTTTGCTTCATTATTTACAGACACCGCTCTCCATAACTTACCACTATACCATACATAGTTATTAGGGTCAGTGCCAGTTATAAATGTATCTATGTCATCATCATATTGGTTTTCTTTTGGTATATTATTAAGCAAAACAGTTGATACTTCCTCTGCTACTCTATCTTGTCCATATACATTTATCTTTACACTAAACTCTAAGTTTCCTCCATCTCCTTGTGGATTATAATCTTCTGAAACCCACATTCTTAGTCTGTAGTTATTACTTTCACTACTATTCATACTACTTGTATATAAACTCATCTCTCCCGATGGTCTTCCCGTATAAGAGTTAGAACTTGCTTCTTCATTATATGTCTCTGGTGTCATTAACTCTTCTTCACCATCGTCTGTTAATCTTGTTAAATATAACTTTATATTTGAACCATCTATCTTCCTTTCACTTGTTGTTACATCTTTTGCACTTATCTCATAATTGATATTTACATCTCCTACTATATTACTACTTACTGTAAAATCAAAGTACTCTCCAGAATTTAATCTTACCTTACCTGTCTCATCCGTTGTTGGTAATGCTCCACTTAAACTTATTGTATTATCTGTCTCTTCATATGTCATTGTTATTGAACCTGTTGTTATACTATTTAATTTTGTTCCTGTTTTACTATAACTAAAGGCCGCATAACTTACTCCTATTAATGCAATTATCATTAATAATATTAATCCTATTATTACTATCTCTTTCTTAGTCTTTACCATTTTTTTACTCCTCCTATTTTTAATAAGTCTACCCAATTATGTATCTTCTATACTCTTTTAAATTATCATATAATGCCAAAAATATCAATATTTTTGACATTATAAAAAGAATAGAATAATCCTACTCTATTCTTTTTACACTATGAAAGAAAGTAACATTATTTACTTTATAAGCGTATAAACTGCCCCCCCCCAGGTAACAAATTGTAAACCTAGAGTTTTTGTAGATTGACGAATTAATTTACCCCAGAATTGACGAATTAATTTACCCCAAAAATTAAAATTAGTCATGTCAATTACTTCCTTCCCTTATCCTTGTTAACTATATATTATCACTTAATACCTAATATAATCAATACCTATTTTCCTCTTCTATGTAAATTATTAATATCTTCTAATTCATTATGTAATTGTCTAACTACTTGATAATTAACACCATCAGAACTCTCTAAATAATTAATATAGATATCATCATCTAAAAGATTACCTTCTTTATCAAAAGATAATACATTTATTTGTAATTCATCTTTATAAGGATTAGTAAATCTTAATATACAAGGATTATCTTCATCTTTTAAAATATTATCAGTATTAAAGTAATATTCTCCTATATGTACATTTCTAATATCTTCATCACAATGTCCTCTATCATTACTAAATATAGTTTTATCACCATAACCTATAAATAATTTTTTCATATTATCAACACTTGGTAAAACACCACAACTATTCTTCTTGCTAAAGTATCTATCAGATAATTCCTCATTAGTAAAATTACTACTAAATAAAGGACCTACTGTAATATTACCTAGACTTATCTCTCTAACAGAATTACCATAAAGACTAAAACTAATATCTCCTATATTAGCTATTAAATAACTTTTTAAGAAGTTATAAATACCTTCATTAGTTTTATCTTTCTTAACTTTGCAACCCTTTCTAATAATATAATCTGCAATAATACCCTTTTGATCATCACTTAAACTATCTTTATTTTCATTAATATAACTACAAAGAGGAGAGATAGCCTTTCTCTCTTTTGGTTCTAAAACAACCATATTAGGTAATAATCTATCCATAACTACACGTCCTTTACTATTTTCTAATCATTGCTACTACTTAAAGTAACTTTAGTTGTATGCTCCTTGCCATCACGCATATAAGTTATCTCTATTGTATCACCTGCAGAATATTTGTAAAGCTCATATCTTAAATAAGCAGAATCTTGTACCTTCTCTCCATTAAGTTTTGTAATAATATCTCCCTCTTTAAGGTCAGAAGACTCAGCTCCACTTCCTGCTTCTATTCCTGCAACTACAACACCATAATCTAAATTATTAGGAATATCAAAATCATATCTAAAACTATTTCTAGCATCACTAACATTAATCATAGATACACCAAGTAAAGGCCACTCTATAGATTCACCTTTTTCAAGAGTTTCTATCTTACTATTAATATATTCAATAGGAATAGCAAATCCCATACCTTCAACTTCTGTTTGCACAAGTTTCATAGAAATAACCCCAATAACTTCACCATTAGTATTCATTAAAGGTCCACCACTGTTTCCAGGATTAATCGCTGCATCAGTTTGTAACACTTTCATAACCCAATCACTACTAGTAGAATTATCTGTACTAACACTAACTAATCTATCTTTACCTGCTAAATGTCCTGTAGAAACACTACCTCTATATTCATAACCTAAAGGACTACCAACTGTAAATACTAAATCTCCTAAACTAGCATTTTCACTATTTCCAAGTTGTAATGCTACTAAATCATCTGTTTTCTTAATTTTAATAACAGTAATATCAACATAAGAATCTCCCCCTAATACTTCACCTTCAATCTCTTCATCTTTAGAAGTAATTAAAGTTACCTTTTCAGCACCATCTACTACATGTTGATTAGTCATAACATAAGCAGAGTCACCTTCAATTTTATAAACAAAACCTGTACCAGTAGATGCTACTTCATCTTTTTGATAATTACGAACCATCAATACTCCATCATAAACTTTCTCAACTGCTTCACTTATACCAGACTCATCAACAACTACTTTTGTACAATCAGCTGCACTACAAGTTAGACCACTACTAGTAGTAGAATTATTACCACTACCTACATCATCCCCTCCTATAATTACAAATGTTAAAACACCACCTATTACAAAAGATACAATTATAAGTACCACTTCTTTAATTCGCTCTGCTTTCATCATTTACATCTCTCCTTTCAATATTAGCAAGTTCCATATAATTTGCAGGGAATCCCATCCTATCTAATATTTTATCTATTTTAATACTATGCAAATTATAATCAAGATTATCAATTCTCTTTTTTAGTTCTAAGCACATATCCTTAAATTCATCATGAGATAACATTCTTTTCATTATAATAAGAAGTGCAAATAAATCATTAGTCCCTTTAGTATAGTAACCTTCATCATCTTTTTTTAATCCAAGTATCTCATGAAATCTTGTCCCTTTAATCTTTTTCTGAGTTCTATTTTCATATAAAATATCCTCATGAGCACACAAATTACGATAATTAGAAAGTATTGGCAAATAATTACTAAACTCATCCACTGGTATATCATAAAGTTTACAAATACCTATTTGATCATCATATTTCATCACTGAAAACAATTCACCAACTATTCCAAAAGATAAAACTTTAACTAAAATCCAAAGTGGAACATAACCATAATTAGACATATAATGAGCAGTCGCTGTATGTTGACTTCCATTAATTCTAATTTGTCTCTTCATTTTTTTAATTAAATCATTAACTTGTTTTTGTCTATTTTTATCATTAGTAAAGTTTCTAGCTTTCAAATAATACTTATCTTTATATCCATACTTTTTAGATAATTGATAAGAAAATATAGATTTTAAGTTATTTTCAATAACAAGTAAGTATTTAAAAAATACATTTCTAATCGCTCTATCAAATAAAAACAAACTATACATTTCTTCAAAAGTAACCCCTTCTAAGAAATGTTTATCAGTCATACTTCTCATAAAAGGATATCTATAACCAGATATAAAGAAATAATTTTCTCTTAATAATATTTTCTTAGTATATTTTTCATCTGTAATAGTCATACCCTTATATTTAAGTATTTCTATTTGTTCCTCAAGATTCTTAAACTGCTTTTCTATCATCTTCTCTTCACCTAGAATTGATTATATCATAAAAATTATGTAAAAAATATGATATTTTAATGAAAAATTATGTTATACTTTTAAAAGTAGAAAGGATTGATTATAGACTATGCCTGCAACTGTTACTCATGCTTACTTTGCAAACGACCTTTATGACATACTTCCTATTGGTCTAAAAAAGTTATTAATGGATGAAAAAAAGAGATTAAGAATGTTCTCTCAAAGTACAGATTCTTTTATTTTTTATAATCTACTTAAGAAGAAAGATAAACATATAAGAGACTTTCAAGGATATTTTCATACCAATAAATCAGGAGAGTTCTTTATTAATTTAGTCAATTATATAAAATATAATAATTATTATCAAAATAGTGAAGTAATGGCTTTTCTCTATGGTTTTATCGCTCACTACTCACTAGATTCTAAACTTCACCCCTTTATAATTTATAAAACAGGTATAGTAGACGAAAGTGATCCTAACACTTATAAATACAGGAATAAACACGAATACATGGAAAACTTTCTAGATAATTACATGATTAAGCAAAAAGAATTTATAACACCATATAGTTTTAAGTTTTATGATTTTACTTTTGATCTTACCCCCTTTTCTAAAGAGCTAATAGAAGTAATTGATTATGCTTTTAAAGAGACTTTTAATTTTAATGACTTTTCTAAATATTATTACAAATCATTAAAGGATATGTACAAAGCCTTAAAGTATTTAAGATATGATAAATATGGAATAAAAATGTTTTGTTACAAAACTGTTGATAAATTTACTAGTGATAAGACTTTTAAATTCCAAGCGATATCTTATCATACTTCCCTAAAAGATGACCATAACTATTTAAATTTAAATCATAGTACCTGGCTTCATCCTTGTCTAAAAAGAGAAAAACACAATGAATCTTTTATTGAATTATATTCTATTGCCCTAAAAGATGCTAAAAAGATAATAACTGATGTTAATAGTTATTTAAAGGGGACTAAAAAGATTAATTTAAAGACCGTTTTTAAGAATTATTCTTATTTAACAGGAAAAAACTGTAACAATAAAAATGAATTAAAATATTTTGAATAAAATTTACTCTAACATATCACTATATAAATAGGTGATAATATGTTAGAAAGTTATAAGATTGCAAGAAGTAACAATGAAGAAGTATTATATTTATATTTAAATGTTAATTATGAATTTGGTGAAGACTTAGAAGAAGATGATTTAGAAAAGAAAGCTAGAAATTATTTAGTTACTCACGATATTAAGTTTAATGGTAACAAAATTGTCTTTATTGTAAATGGTATTAGTACTAAGATGATTACTATTAACAACAACAAGACTTATTTAAATAATTATTTAATAACCCTTAATACTGAAGAAAAAATAACTTTAAAAGAATTATTATTAAGTCTTTTATTTAGTAATATAAATATCTCTTTAAGAGAAGAGACTCTAAAAGCTTTAACAGTTCTATATAGAGATGAAGTAATTTATAATTTAGATAATGATACACTTGATTTAAGAAAATTATCTTTATCTTACCATAACTATAATTATTACAAAGTTACTTATCCTGAAACATACAAAATTAAAAATGATTTATTTAACAAAGTAATAGATGACACTAATGGAGAGTATTTAATTAATGATAATAAACCTATTAGATGTTTTACTCATTTAGTAAGTAATGGTTATACTGAAGAAGATAAAAGTATTCCTTACACTATAAAAAAAGAAAGTCTTTGGGACTTAGCATATCCTAATTATTTACAAAGAAAAAATTATAGTATTAAAGAGTTTAAAGAAAAATTAAATCTAAAAAGTAATAATTTTACTATAAAGATTACTAGTATCAGCAACTCTAACAGAATAAAAGAGTTAGACTTAGGAGAAAGAAAAATAGATGCTAGAAGTCTAGCCGTATATTTAGATTTACCTTCAACAGATATTACTATAATTATTAAGAAAGATTATCTTACTTTTATAACAAGAGGAATAGGTAGTGGCCTAGGTCTAAGTATTATAGGAGCAGATAATCTATCAGAGTTAGGTTATAACTATAAACAGATATTAAATTATTACTTTAAAGATGTATCGTTAGTGGTGCAAAAATAAATTTGCATAAATGTAATACTTATGATATGATGTATATGTAAGAAAAATTTTCATACAATATTAAAAGGAACACTTAATATTCGCATGTTGAGTGGACCCCTAATTATTTTTCGAGAGCCACCTAATCCAACAGTTGTAAGTTAGGCGGTTTCTTTCATTTTAAAGCAAGTATGGCAAATAGCAACAAGATATCTTGAAGAAACAACATAACTACTAAAGAAAAAATCAAATAATCTTTCTTGTTCATTAGCTAGACCTCCTTTCTGAGGTCCCACCCAACTATTAAATGTTCCTACATATATAGTATCATATTAATTTCTAGACAGCAAGAAAAAATGTAATAAATTAGTTACGGATTTTCGTAAATATATCATTTTTTTATTATTAAATATACAATACCGAAAATGAAAGAATTATGCTAAAATAATTATTAGATAGAATTATTGACAATATAACTATTAATAAAACATTGAAAGGAAAAATAATTATGACTAGAGAACAATACTCACAAAAAGTAAAAGACATTATGATTCATAAAAATCCTTACGGAGCTTACCATCAACAAAACTTCAATACATATAGTGCTTATGGAGAAATGACTCCAATTAATTCTGATATTATAAATAATATGCCAAACTCAAAAATAATATTAAGTGAAGAAGTATATGGATCTTTGTTAGGAGTACAAGATGTTACCAATATAGAGAAAAAAGAAGTACCATTTTTCCTATATGGAAAAGAAGTTGAAAACAATGTAATAGAATTTGATAGTTTTATTACATCAAGCTCAAGAGATAATAGACAAAGAGCAGAAGCAAATTATGATGAAAATATGAGAAATGATTTAGTAAATAAACTTAATAATAACCGATATAATGGTTTTGTTGTCTGTCACGGACATTCCCACCCAAGAGGAAGTTTTAGTGAAAACTTTTCTCTAGGCGATTTCACTAGCTATATTCAAATGAATCAAGATAATCAAGTGTTTAAGACTAAACAGGCAGAACTTACAGCATGTCTAGTTACAAGTACAGGCGACATTAACTTTGTATTCTACGATAATACAAGTGATAACTTTTATAGATTTACTGATGTTTTTGTAAAAGATAAGAATAATAATTTAACACCAGTTAGTTGTTATGGTCTAAATCAAAGAGAAAGAGCAGATATTACAAATAGAAGTCTATCATAACATTATATTTATTTAAATAATATCATGTAAGTAAAAATAAATTTGCATAAATGTAATAATTATGATATAGTATATTTGTAAGAAAAATTCATACAATATGAAAAGGAACACTTAATATTCCCATGTTGAGTGGACCTCCAAATTTTTATATTATGGATTAGCCCCTAATTCAACAGTTGTGAGTTAGGTGGCTTTTATTTATATCGCTAAAAATAATAACTTTATAAGTAAAAGGATAATTATGATTAAAGAGACTATTAATAAATCTTTTCTATTCATAATATCAATCTCCTTTCTAGGAGATATCCACCCAACTATTAAATGTTCCTACATATAGAGTATCATATTAATTTCTATATAGCAAGAAAAAAATGTAATAAATTAGTTACGAAAATTCGTAAATATATTAGTATATTATTATAAAATGTATAATACAAAAATGAAAGAATTATGCTAAAATAATTATTAGATCCAGCAAAAAATAAATTTGCATAAATGTAATAATTATGATATAGTACATTTGTAAGAAAAATTCATACAATATGAAAAGGGAAATACTTAACTTACCCGAGTTGAGTACTTGCCCCAATTTATTTTTGGTTCAGTACTTAATCTTGCGATTGAGTACTTTTCTTATGTGGTGTTACTTTACCAATTAATAAGAAGATGATTATGATTAAAGCAGTAACTAAAAAGTCTATTTTTCTCATAATATTAAGCCCCTCCTTATTTAGAGTAAGCAAGTACCCAATAGTTAAGTTTTCCCTATAAATATAGTATCATATTATTTTTCTAGTACAAGAAAAAATGTAATAAATTAGTAACGAATTTTCGTAAACATTTTAATAGACATAAAAAGAGGAACAACTAATTAAAGTCCCTCTAATAATATGTTTTATATTACATATCACAATAAACAAAATATCACTTTTCATAGTTAATGAGTCTTAATATAAATTTATTAATTTATCTTGATACTTCCTCTCTTTTTCTAATTCTTTTAAAGACTTTTTAGGTGTTGGTAAATATTCTGGCATTGTACCACCATTTTTAGCAATAACTTCTCTAATATTTTTTCCAATATTATAATAAGTCTCATTTGCCTTTCCTTCTCCTTGGATATCATCTTTTTTTAATCGTGCTTCAGTTTGCGAAATACGAAAAAAATTAACTGCTAATTCTTCACTTCCCATATTATTTAATATATCTTCTCTATATCTTAAACCTTTTCTTTTTGCAATATCATCTGCAGTTTCCTCATTATATAATCCTTTATATCCAGCGTTCTTAGCTTCTGCTTTTTTAGCCACTTGATTTAAAGAATAATTTCCTTTTTTAGTTAAATTTTTTTGATAAAATCTTTTCTCATCTTCCGCTAACATAGAATATTCTATCTCTGTTAACTCTTGGCGTCTTGTTTGAACTGCAAAATAAGTTTGACCTAGTGCAATGCTTTCTTTTCTAGGATCTGCATTTTGCACTATTAAATAACAAGCATATCTAGATAACTTATAATCTAATAATTTTTTAACTCCTCCATTAGGCATTTTTGATGTTTTTCCCACTTGGGAAAAATGTTCAAAAACCTTATAATTACTATTCTCACATGCTTTTTTAGCATTATTTATTACATTACAAAACTTATCCCATCTTTTATATTATACTACATTTTGCAATTCTCTTGCTAACCAATATTCATTACCATATTCATCAATATGTTTAATGTCTTCAAACACTGTCTCATTATACTTTTTGACTTCCATCATCCGTTCCCTCCCTCTATTTTAATGTATCAAAGACAACTATTTAATCTCTCTATATCAATAATATCGTATTGTTTTTTCTAGCAAAAAGAAGTGTAAAAAAGCACAAAATGATATAGGTAAAATATCATAATTAGCGTTATCTATAAATATTAACGTTAATTTATCAAATTTATTAACTACTACCTTTAAGAACTTACCAGCATCGGCAAAATGTTAATTAACCATTTTCCCCAAGTGGGAAAAATGGTCTATATTTATATATTTACTTTTCAAAAACACTATTCATAAGCTCTTCTATAGTCTTTTTTCTCTTTTTAGTTTTATCTTTATTAATAATTATAGTAACAATGTCCCCTTCTTTAACATTAGGAACTACCTCTATTGGTAAATTACACATCTTACCTTTATCTATTTCCACAACTGCATAATCTCCTTCAATTCTATCAACAATTACATCCATTAATCAGTCACCTCTAAACTATAACTAGCACTATCTTCTCCATCAGTAATTTTAACTTCATAAGTACCAGGCTTAACATTACTACTAACCTTAAAAGTCCAACTAACATTACCTTCACTATCACTAGTTTTATCTTCAAGGCCACTTGCTTTACTCTCTCCACTAGAATAGATTACATCTATATCATAAGTAGTATTAGGAATTCCGTTTATACTAACAGTAACATCACTTCCTCTACTAATAGGAGATGTTAAACTAACAAGATTTATATTACTAGTAGAATTATTAGAATTACTACTATCACTACTAGAATCTTTATCTCCACTACAACTAACTTCCTTACCATCACTATCACAAACAATGTTACCATCTAAATCAGTTCTAAGTACCTTCGCTCCAACATTTTCATATCTATCTATAATAGACTGATAAGGATGATTATAAGAGTTACCCTCTCCCACCATAATAATAGCATACTCTGGACTTACCTTCTTAACAAATTCTATTCCTGATGAAGAATCACTTCCATGATGACCTACTTTAATAACATCCGCTTCAACATCACAAGTTACTTCGTTTTCACTTAAAGTTTCTGCATCACCCATAAATAAAAAAGTATTATCTAAATAAGTAAGTTTTAAAACAGCAGAATAATTATTTAACTCACTATAATTATCACTATTAGGAGCGATAAACTCTAGTTTTAAATTATCATCATCAAGAACAACTACTTCACTCTTAGCAGTCTTAACTTTAAGGCCTTTATTACTAATAGCAGTAAGTAAATCAAGATAAGTCTTACTAGTAGAACTAGCTCTAGGCATATAAATAGAACCTATATCAAAAGTATTAATAACTTCTTCTAATCCTCCAATATGATCAGTATGAGGATGAGTACCAACAACATAATCTATCTTTTTAATACCTAAATTATTAAGATAGTTAATAACACTATCGCTCTCATAAGCTTCTCCTGCATCAATTAACATAGTTTCATTATTAGGAAGTTGTATAAAGATGGAATCTCCCTGTCCTACATCAATATAATTAACTCTTAAAGTATCTCCATTAAAAGTAGAAATACTAGTCTTATCATTACTTTCTACAAAAGGATTAGCACATCCAACCACTAATAAACATAAACAGATTAATAATATAATTCTTATCTTCTTCATAATCTACCTCTACCAATAACTTAGATTTACACATATTCTATTGGAACATAATAATTATTATCGTCTATCGCTAGTATCTCTTTACATAAACATAAAACAATACCATTACCAACATTCATTCCAAACTTATTAACAACATCAAAATTCTTAATAGATTTATTACCTGGATTACTACTCTTTTTAATCTCTACAGGATAAACATAATTATTAATAGTAACCAGTAAATCTATTTCTTTACCACTACTATCTCTATAAAAATATAAATGTCTTCTAGGATCAATTCCATTATTAGTATAGGACTTTATAATTTCACTAACTATAAATGTTTCAAAAATAGCCCCACTATAAGAACTTTTCTCTAATATCTCGGCATTAGTATATCCTGTTAAATAACAAGCAAGTCCTGTATCCATAAAATATATTTTAGGTCTTCTAATCGTTCTTGAAACATTATTATTAGTATAAGATTGCAATAAATAAATAATTCCAGTATTTTTTAAAATTGATAACCATTCTTCTACTGTTTTATTATCTATACCTACATCACTACTTATCTCATTAGCATTAAATTCACCACTTGTTCTAGCTGCTAAAGTTGTAATAAATTTAACAAACTTATTTTCATCTTTAACTTTGATTAATTCTCTAACATCTCTTTCAATATATGTACGTATATAACTACTATAATAGTGTTCTACTATCATTTCTTTATCAAGCCTTACATCTGGATAACTACCTCTTAATATATTTTCAAAAATTTTATTTACAGTTAATCTTTTTAAAGGTTCTTTTTTCTTTAATAAATTAATATCAGGAATAAATTGTTCTTCTTTAAAACCATTTATTTCTCTATTAGAAAAAGCAAACAAATCGAAAACACCAACTCTACCAGATAATGACTCTGACACATTTTTCATTGTCTGAAAGATTTGACTTCCTGTTAAATAATAAAGTGTCCCTACTTCTTTTCCATTATTAAACATTGCATTTTTTCTAGCTTCATCAACATTCATTTTAATATAAGATAATAAATTAGGAGCATATTGAAATTCATCAATAACCAAAGGAGTCTCATGAGTTCTTAAAAAGAGTTCAGGATCTTCATTAGCTTGTGCCCTTACTATCATATCATCTAAACTTATAAAATTAATTTTCTGTTTTGATATACTAGCTAAATAATTTAATAAAGTAGTTTTACCAACCTGTCTAGGACCTGTAATCATAATAACAGGATATTTACCAATATAATTTGAAAGAGTCTTTTCTAAAGTTCTATTAATATATTTCATGACTGATGCACCACCTAAATCCAGTATAGCACAGTTTTAAAAATTAAGATAGATATTTTTTGACAAATTTGGAGTACAACTCCAAAAAATACAAAATCATATCTCTATCTCTTTAAAATAATTTTCTACCCCTTTAGTAATAGAATTAGCAAGTTTTTCTTGATAACTTTCTTTTTGTAATAAATATCTTTCATTAGGATTAGATATAAAGCCACATTCTATTAAAACACCAGGAACTCTTGTATTAGAATAAAGATATAAATTAGTCTTAATAACTTCTCTATCAGTATTTAAATCATTTTTAAACTCATCCATAATAGATTCAGCAAGTACTAAATTATTAGGATTAATTGGATGATATAAAACCTCTGCCCCACTAACACTACTATAGTAATGATAATTTATATGAATAGATAAATACAAATCACTTTTATTCTCTTGTATCTTTAATATTCTTCTATATAAATCTCCCCGTTTTTTAGCACTATCCCATTTACTAGATAAATCACTATCATCACTTCTTATCATATAAACAGTGGCACCTTTACTCTTCAACACTTTTTTTAACACTTTAGATATTTCTAAATTAATATCTTTCTCATAAAGATTACCATAAGTAGTACCAGAGTCTCTACCTCCATGGCCAGCATCAATTGTTATAACTTTACCAGTTAAAGTTTTCTTAGGCTTAACTCTAGCATCAACAAACTGTAAAGACATAAGTAAAACTATAAACATAATTAAAAAAAGAACTTTATATTTTCTTATCATTATAAACACCTATTAAAGTATATGTTTTTAATAGTATAAAATATTATCTATATCATTTTTCCTCCAATAATTCTAAATCTTTAATTCCTTTATTATTAACTAAAATATTCATCTGCTTTCTAGCAATACTATTTAGTTTTACAAGCCTTTCACTTTGAGGAATATTACTGGCGATAAATTCTGCATTAATACTTTCTAGATTACTTAAAATAACTAAATGTAATAAATCAGTATAATCTCTAATATTACCTTTACAAGCAAGTGAAGGATTTTTATCTCTCCACTCTTTAGCAGTCATACCGAACAATGCTACATTTAAAACATCTGCTTCATTTGCATAAGCAAATCTTTTCTGTTTATCAGTTAAATTAGGTACAATATAGTTCTTAACAGCATTAGTATGAACTAAATAATTAACTTTTGAAAGTATTCTATTAACATGCCATTCCACTTTTTCCTGATAAGCAGCATCTCTTTTAAATGCTGAAATTTCTGAATAACATAAAGTTTAAATTCGGGACTTAACCAACTAGCAAATTCTAAAGCAATATCACTACAAGCATAAGTTCCTCCATTATTACCAGACTTTGAAATAATTCCAACTGCATTTGTTTCTTTAATCCATTTTTGTGGTGACATATAAAAGCTATTTTTACCAGCCTCATTCATAAAGGTCTCGAATTCGTGACCTTTGAAATTTTTATTATTTAATTTTTCCCACAAACCTAAATAAGCTAAAACATCTTTATTTCTCATCCAAGCATAAATAGGTATTTTAGGTTCACTTGGATTAGCATATCTAGCTAAATCAGTTAAAGAAATATAATCAGTATTCCCCACATGCACAACCCTTATTCTATTCTCTTGAACAACTATTTCTGCTTCAAATATATCTTTTTTCATAATGACCTCCATATATTAAATTAGTATTCATTATATTATATACAGTTAATAAAACTTTACTTTTATATTTATAGCCCACTACTATTAACTCTTCTTGCATAACTTACAACTAGAGGTGTTATAATGTTAGATTCATTTAGTAATTTATCACCAGTATTACAAGCATTCATTGCCTGTATCTTTACTTGGAGTATAACAGCATTAGGAGCTAGTATAGTTTTCTTTTTTAAGAAAGTAAATAAAACTCTAATGGATGCCCTTTTAGGTTTCGCAGCAGGAGTTATGGTAGCAGCAAGTTTCTTTAGTTTAATATCCCCTGCTCTTGAAATGGCAAAAGAACTAAAGATGACTAGTTGGTTAGTTATTTCATTAGGTTTCTTATCAGGAGGAGTTTTACTATTTATTGGTGATAAAGTATATGATTATTTAGATAAAAAGAGAAAGGATGAAAACAGTTCTAAAACTAAAAGATGTTTTATGTTAATATCATCAATTACTCTCCATAATATACCAGAAGGAATGGCAGTAGGAGTAGCATTTGGTTCCCTTGCCTATTCTCTAAGTGATTCAACTCTTGCTAGTGCCCTAGCCCTTGCTCTTGGTATAGGATTACAAAACTTTCCAGAAGGTAGTGCCGTATCTCTTCCCCTAAGACGAGAAGGATATACAAGAGGTAAAGCCTTCTTCTATGGACAACTATCAGGAGTAGTAGAACCAATCGCTGCCGTAATTGGAGCCTTACTAGTCTTAAAAATACAATTAATATTACCATTTTTATTAGCTTTCGCAGCAGGAGCCATGATTTATGTTGTTGTAGAAGAACTAATTCCAGAAAGTCAAACCAATAAGAAAAAAGACCTAATGGCCTTATTCACAATTTTAGGATTTATGGTAATGATGATATTAGATGTTGCCCTAGGTTAAGAGTCACTTGACTCTTTTTTTATTCTAAATATAACTTTTGACCTGCTTTTAATTCTATTGCATAAATGTCATCACTCTTACAAGTAAATATAAGTTTAAGTTTAACTAACTCAGTACTACTATTATTATCATCAACAGTTGTATCAGTCGTATTATTAGAAGAATTATTATCTTCTACTGGATCTTCAACTATAGGTTCTTCTACAGTAGGAGTATCTGGAACACTAACTTCAGGCTCTATTCTCTTAAAAGTATAACCATTACTATCTAAAATTGTAATACTATCGTCTATCCATAAACACTCTGTAGGATTCTTCCCATTATTAATAGACCAGTACCCTGCACTATTTTGATGCCACCCACTACCAGTAAACTTACCTCTACCACATTCCATATGCACATGATTACCACTCACATTACCTTTAGTTCCTTCTTCATAAAATCTTTGTCCTCTGTTTATTACTTTACCAACAAAAAGGTTAGAAACATCATTATCATGAGCGAACATCATCGTCATATAATCAACTGTTCCATCTGGATAAATTACAGGATCACTACTCTCAATCCATACTTCATTAGCATCGCCAGTATAAATTTTTTTAATAACCCCTGTAAATGGAGCGACTATAAAATCAATGCCTGTATCACTACCAGCTTCATCAATGGCATAACTATCAGCATGAGTACCTGTCATATAGCCTTGTGTTATTCGCATATAAGGACTAGGATATATTGGTTTTTCCATTACTTATCACTCTCCGTACTTATAATATTAGACTTCTTTACAGTAATATAATCAGTATTAACTAAAGAAGAATAATCTTTAAGTTTCCCTTCTAAAGACTTATAAAGTGTATCAGCACCTATAAAACTAAAGAAAGACACCCATAGACTATTAGGAAAATCTACACTTGTAAAAGTAATGCAAAATAAAGTTCCTACTACAAAGTTAACTACTAAATTATAAATAACTAAACAACTAGAACATGGAAAATATTTCTTTGTTTTCTGAATAAAAGCACAGGTTATAACACTAAGAGCGATTGCCACAACTATCATTTGTTGTAATAGTGTTAAATTTAACATATACTTCACCTCTAAAATAGTCTATGGCTAAGAAAAGGAAAAGAAACATTATTAGCCTATAAGCATCCTTATTACTCCTAAAACTAATATATGTAATGGATAATATAAATAGAAAAACACCTTACATTTCTTACCAAGTTTCTTATTATAAAAATAAATTAATATTAAAGAAAGCAAAGAAAAGTATTGCATTGTATCTCCAAGTATTAAAGTTGATAGACTAACAGATAAAACAGTCAAAGGAAAGTTCTTTTTAAACAAATAGAAAAAACTAATAACAAGAATTCCTAACATTCCATAACTAAAATTCAAAAACTCTGCTATTAATCCCATAACAACAATAATTAAAAGATATGTTATAGGTAAAATAATAGTTAAGTCTATCTTTTCTTTAAAATATTTTTTTACTAACGTTCTACTTTTATCTAATAACCACAAAGTTAAAAGTCCTAAAGCAAGAGTAAAAAAAATATTGTTTGCCTCTAAATAAATAAAACTACCATAAAAAACATAATCATAAATCACTTCTGAAATTAAAGCAAGCACTAAAAGTCTAAAGAAATATTTACTAAAACTATTAGTATGAACATATCCTTCTGTTAATAAAAAAGCAAAGATAGGAAAAGAAAGTCTCCCCACTGCTCTTAAAAAGTTATAAAAAGGTGTACTAAAAACAACCCCAATATGATCTATTGTCATGGTAATAATTGCAACAAGTTTTAAATCAAAATTACTCAAACACTTTTTCATAAATATAATATACCATAAATAATAATTTTAATATATAATATTAATTAATTTGAGGTGTTATAACATGGATTTAGAAAGTATTAGAAAAAATATTTATCATAGTTACAATGAAGAATACCTAAAGAAAATATTAATAGATTTTCATAATCAAACATTAGATACAAATAATTTTAATATAGAAAATAGAAATATTAATAAAGTATTAAATAATTTTTTTGAAGATTTAATAGACTTCTTGCGAAACTAAGTATCTAAGCAAAGATTATAAAAACTGCATAT
>CAMMMG010000010.1 GCA_946497925.1 uncultured Mycoplasmatota bacterium | reverse complement strand
GTATCTATTCTACTAAATTCTCCACTAGTAACATCAGTATTATATATTTTTAACACAAAAGATCACTCCCTTTAATATTTCTAACTTACTTTAGTATCACCAATATTTTTAGCTTTCTCTCTATCATTAGCATTCTTAATCAAAGGTAAATAAAGCTCATCCAACTTCGCACTATCGTTTTGGAAAATCAACTCATCAAGAAGTTCCATCTTACTTTTGTACACAACATAACCATCCTCTACCTTAAATTCATATCTTAAGCCAGGAAAAAGTTCAAACAAATCAGGTCTGTCTTTAATAAAGTCTGCAAACAAATCATTAATATTAACAAATTCTCCATCTAATTGTCTTAACGGATCACCTAAACTCTCCAAATCATGATATACAATTCCTGAACAAACCTGTGCATCAACTTCATCAACTTCAAGGCCCAATAAGTTTAAATATTTTTTGGTATTATCATAAGAAAATGCATCAGCCGATATTTCTTCTATATTTTTAATATAATTAGAATCTTCATCATATAAAGAAGAGCTATTATAATGCATAATCAGTATTTCTTCTTTTAAAGACAAAAGATCTATATAATTATTAATTATCCCATTAACCTTACAATACCATTTATAAGCATGATAGAGTTCATGAAATAAGAAATAAGCAATTGCAGAAGAACCATTATTATAAAAACTATCAAAATCTATTTCATTAAGTCTCAATCTATCTATAAAAAAATCTCCGTGTACTTTATCCCCAAGATCTACAATAGAAAAATCGACTTTCATATTTAAAACATTAACATATGCTAAAACAAAATGAGAAAGAACTTTCTCTATTAACTCCTTACTAAGAGTATTTTTCTTTAAAATAACATCTTTAATAATTCTATTTCTCAAATTTCCATCAATATTTGAAAAGAAATCATTACTAAAAATAATCTCTAAAAGCTTAACATCTTCTTCATTATAAGAAGGAGAACTAGCTAATCTGTGTACTACCTCATCTACTTTAGTAGCAAAATTTAACCTATTCAATAATTCATCAAAAACTTTTGTATTCTTAGCAAGACCAAATAAATATAATGAAAGTTCTTCATCAATATCATTTTCATTTAAAGAAGATAATATAGATACGATATTTTCATAACTTCTCTTTAACTCTTCACTAAAACTACCACAATATTCACAAGTAAATGTTTGAAAATTATAAGTACCATTACAGTTTGAACAATTAATGTTTTTACAAAAAACATTTATACTATTAATTAAAATCTCTTTGTAATTCTGATTTAACATCTAATAACTCCTTATATTTCTTTATTTGATATAAAATTAATAACTTCTTTTCTTCATCTTTTTCTTTAACATATAATTGTTCTAGCACTTTAATCTTCTCCTCTATACTCATATTATCCATCAAAACACCACCATTATCTCTCCATCTACTAAATCTATATTTTCATAATTAGGCTTCTTAGGAAGTCCTGGCATTGTATAAATCTTACCAGAAAGTACGGTAATAAAACCTGCTCCATTATTTATAATTAAATCTCTTACATGAAGTATATTATCTTTAGGATAACCTAATAGTTTAGGATTATCACTTATCGAATATTGTGTCTTCGCTACACAAATTGGAAGGTAAGATAGGCCTAACTTATCTATATGTTTTAACTTTTCTTCGGCTTTTTCACTATACTCTACATAATTAGAGTTATAAACAAGATTATTAAGTTTACTAATTTTATCTCTTATACTATCATTTTTATCAACTAAAGTTTTAAAGTTATTAGACAATTCACAAGACTTAATAACAGTATTAGCAAGTTCTATCGCTCCTTCTCCTCCCTTACTATAAGCATCACTAACTTCACAAGTATAACCTAAATTACTAACATAATCTTTTATATAGTCAATATCTTCTAAACTATCATCACTAAATTTATTAAGACAAACAACAATAGGTACATTATAATTCTTTAAATGATTAAGATGGGCATCTATATTACATATTCCAGACTTTAACGTTCCATCACCATTATATTTTAAAGCTCTAACAGTAACAACTAAAACGATAGTAGAAGGAGTAATAGAAGCTGTTGGACACACTATATCAAGAAACTTCTCAGCTCCTAAATCACTACCAAAACCTGCTTCTGTAATAACATAGGAAGATAAACTTCTAGCAAGTTTTATAGAAGTAACACTACTACAACCATGAGCAATATTTGCAAAAGGTCCACCATGAATAATAGCAGGAGTTCCTTCTAAAGTCTGTACTAAATTAGGTTTAAAGGAATCCTTTAAAATAACAGTTAAAGCTCCTTCTAATTTCAAATCTTTAACATAAATAGGTTCTTTTTTACTATTAAAACCAACAATTATTTTAGATAGTCTATTTCTCAAATCATCTATATCAGTAGCAAGACAAAATAAAGCCATAACTTCACTAGCCGATGTTATATTAAAGTGATCCACATATTCTCCACTCTTACACTCTAACTTAACATCTCTTAAACTTCTATCATTAACATCTAAACAACGATTAAAGGTTACATTCTTAATATCTAAGCTATTTCCTTGTTCAATATGATTATAAATCGCTGCACTAATCAAATTATTAGCAGAAGTTATCGCATGAAAATCTCCTGTAAAATGTAAATTGATATCTTCCATCGGAACAACTTGACTATATCCTCCACCAGTCGCTCCTCCCTTAATACCAAAAACAGGGCCCAAAGAAGGTTCTCTTAAAGCTAAACAGACATTTTTATCAAGCTTATTAAAAGCATCAGCAAGACCAATACTAACAGTAGTCTTACCTTCTCCATAAGGAGTAGGATTAATTGCCGTAACTAAGATAACTTTACCATTTTTATCTCCTTTACTTTTAATAATCTTAGCCTTACTCTTACCATACATTTCAATATCATCTAAAGACAGATTTAATTTACTTGCGATTGTCTCAATATTTTTAAGTTTTACACTATGTGCAATATCTAAATCAGTCATTAAATCACCTCTCAAACTATCTATATTATATGCTAATAAAAGAAAAAAAACTAGTCTAAACTAGCTCTTATTATTAAATATACTTATATATTATTTTTAACAACATCATAAATCTCATTATTTATATCATCAATACTACGAAGTTTACCTTCCTCACTACATTCTATTATTTTAAAATTATATTTATCTGCCACATATAAACTATTATCATAAACTTTATCTAAAAAGACATTATCTTTCTCATTAATATCCCCTTCTACTCCATCATAGTCTCTATTTTTTCTAAGAGTATTAGCAAAGTCTTTATCTAATTTTAAAAATATAACTAAATCAGGTTTCTTAAGACCAAGTCTATTATATTCATAATCTGTTATATAATCTAAAAATTCGTCTTTTTTTTCTCGTTCAAATAAAGATCCCTGATAAATCAAATTAGAAGTAGTATATCTATCTAATAAAACAATCTTACCATCTTCTAAAGCTTCTTTTAATTCATTATGATAAGCATAGAATCTATCTACGGCATAAAAACTACTAATTGCATAAGGTCCTATATCATCTCTCTTACCTAAATTTCCTTTTAAATACTCTTCAACTAAACTAGCTCCTACACTACCATAACTAGGAAAGTGATGATAAATTACTTCCTTACCATCATCAATTAATTTATTAAATAATTCTTTAATTTGTGTAGTCTTCCCTACACCATCACTAACACCCTCAATTACAATTAATTTTCCCATCGCTTCTACCTCCCAATTTTATTATAAATGAAAAAAATTAAAATTTATATATTTTTTCTAAATTCAAGGTAATTAACTCTCAAAAATTTAAAATTACTACATAAATTTTGTAAAAGTAAAAGAAAAAGTCTTTAAATTTTAAATTTTGTCTATTTGCATGAAAAAAACAATCATGCTAGAGTAAGCCTCGTTAAGAAAAAGGAGGAAATTTATGAAAAAAATATTATTATTCTTAACTATAAGTTTTATTTATTTACTAGGTGCTGTTTCTGTAAATGCAAGTAGTGACAATTTCTATGAAGCTGAATACATAGATAATATTTATATGGTCAGATATGATAGAACAACACAAACCAAATATTATCAAAAAGCAAGAGTCTACAAGAGAACTAGTGATGGTAAACTAGCTTACTGTCTGCAACCATTTACTAAATTTAATCCTAATAATAACACATATGAAACAGTAGGTTCATATCCAGATATTAATACTGAAACATTAAAAAGAATAAATGATATTGTTGGTTTTGGATATGGATATAAAAATCACACTGATTTAAAATGGTATGCCATTACTCAACTGATGATTTGGCAAGCAGTTGAACCTAATAATGACTTCTATTTTACTGACACTCTAAATGGTAATAGAATAAATCCATATGATGCAGAAATAGCAGAAATTAATAACTTAATAAAAGAAAGTCAAATATTACCAAGCTTTAGTAATCAAACATTTTATGGAATAGTTAATAAACCTATAAATATTACTGACAGTAACAATACATTTATAAATTATAGGATAATTCCTGTTGATAACTTAAGTGTTGAAAAAACAAATAATAGTTTAACTGTTAATGGAAAGAAAGAAGGTTGTTATGAAATGCCTTATGTAAGGTACTTTGGTAGTGATGGGCCCGTATTATTTTACTATAATCCTAATAGTCAACACTTAGCGACAGTAGGTAGCCCTAATAATATAGAATCCAAAGTGACATTTTGTTTTAAAGAGCTAAACTTAAAAATTAAAAAAATTGACAAAGACACAGGAACAATAGAAAGCTCTGGTGAAGCATATTTAAAAGATACTATATTCACTCTCTATAATGAAAAAATGGAAAAAATAACAGATTTAACATTAGATGAAAATATGGAAGCTAAAGTAAGTAGTAATGAGTTTGATCTAAACTATGGAAAGTATTATTTAAAAGAAACTAAAACAGGAACTGGTTATTTACCTAATGATAAGGTATATGAAATTAACTTTACCACTGATAATACTGATATAGAATTAATAGTTGAAAATAAAGTTATAGAAAAAGAGGTAGTCATTAAGAAATTATATGGTGATGGTAAACTTATGTTAGCAGAACCAGATATCACCTTTGATATCTATGACAAAGATGGAAATTTAGTAAAAAGTATAACTACAGATCAAAACGGTCTTGCTAAAATAATTCTACCTTATGGTCATTATAAAATTGTTCAATCAAACACTACTGAAGGATATACAATGATAAAACCATTTACTATTTTTATAAATGATATCAACAAAGATTATTACTATACAATTAATGACTATAAAATACCAGAAAAACCACCTGAAGAAACAATTTCCATAGAAGTACCAAATACAAGTACAGAAGAAAACAACTACCACTTATTAAGTTTAATCCTACCTACATATTTAATTGTTAAAAAAAAGTTTAGTTAGTATTTTATTACTAACTGCATACTTAGGTAGTTGTCTATTAATATATAACACTGAAACAAATAATAAGAGTATTAAAACTACAAGCATAGAAAATAGTACTAATACTGCTAACTATATTAATACAAATAATAAAAAAATAGATAATGAAATAATAGGTACTTTAAAAATAGATAAAATAAACTTATCTAATAATATTTATAATATTAAAAGTTCTCATAATAATGTAGAAGAAAATGTTACCATTCTTAATGATGATGAAAACCTTATAGTCTTAGCAGCCCATTCAGGACCTGGATATATCGCTTATTTTGATGATTTAGATAAACTAAGTTTAAATGATATTATCAATCTAACTTATAAAAATAAAAAATTAATATATAAGATAACAAACATAGAAGAACAAGCTAAAGATGGAACTATAGAAATAAATAAAACTAATACGAAAAGATTAATACTAACTACATGTAGTAAAAAAGACAAAAATAAACAGTTAGTTATTACATCTGAACTTGAAAAAGATGACTTTGAATAATCAAAATCATCTTTGTTTATTATTAACTAATTGTAATTCATTACCAATTACATCAAAAGTAACAGTCTCTCCATATTTTATAGTACCTTTAATTAATTCATGAGCAAGCAAACTTTCTATAGTTTTACTAACCTCACGTTTTAAAGGTCTAGCACCATAATTAACATCATATCCTGCATCAACTAAATAGTCTTTAGCCTTATCAGTTAATTTAATATGAATATCATTATTACTTAAACGACTCTCTATATCAGAAATAATCTTATCAAGAATTTGATAAATTACATCTTTAGTAAGAGGTTTAAAGACAATAACTTCATCTATACGGTTAATAAACTCAGGTCTAAAATGACTTCTTACTTCATCCATTACTTTACTAGTATCACTGTTTAGTATGTATTCACTACCTAAGTTAGATGTCATAATGATAATGGTATTTTTAAAGTCAACAGTTCTACCATTAGAATCAGTTATTCTACCATCATCAAGTATTTGTAATAAAAGATTTAAAACCTCAGGATGAGCTTTCTCAATCTCATCGAATAAAACTATACTATAAGGATTACGTCTAACTGCTTCAGTAAGTTGTCCTCCTTCTTCATAACCAACATAACCTGGAGGAGAACCAATTAAACGACTAACACTAAATTTCTCCATATATTCACTCATATCAATACGAACCATATGTTTCTCATCATCGAAAAGTTCATAAGCAAGAGTTCTAGCTACTTCAGTTTTACCAACACCAGTAGGCCCTAAAAAGATAAATGAACCAATAGGTCTATTAGGATCTTTTATTCCACTACGAGACTTAATTATCGCTTCACTAACTAAATGTAGCGCTTCATCTTGTCCCATAACACGATTTTTCATACTGTTCTCTAAATTAAGAAGTTTCTCTTTCTCACTACTAACTAACTTACTTAAAGGAATATTAGTCATTTTAGAAATAACACTAGCAATATCTTCTTCAGTAACATTATCACTAAGTAATTTCATCTCATCACGACTCTTTAACTCTTCAAGTTCTTTTTCTAGTCTAGGAATAGTACCATGTTGTAGTTTAGCTGCACTCTCTAAATCATATCTATTTTCAGCTTGCTCTAACTCAAAACGTGCTTTTTCAATTTCTTTCTTCTTACTTTGAATCTTATCATTAAGACCTTTCTCTTCTTCCCAAGCCTCTTTATATTCTTTTTCACTTTTCCTTAACTCACCAAGTTCTTTATCTATCTCATCTTTACGTTTCATAGATAACTGATCTTTCTCTTTCTTAATGGCTTGTCTTTCAATTTCAAGTCTCATAATCTTACGAGTTAATGAATCAAGAGCATTAGGAACAGAATCCATTTGCACTCTAATAGTTGCACAAGCTTCATCAATTAAATCTATCGCTTTATCTGGCAAATATCTATCAGTAATATAACGATTAGAAAGTGTAGCCGCTGCAACTAAAGCTTTATCATGAATAGTAACTCCATGGTGTATTTCAAAACGTTCCTTTAAACCACGAAGTATAGTAATAGTATCTTCTACTGTAGGTTCACTAACTTTAATCTTTTGAAAACGACGCTCAAGTGCCCCATCTTTTTCTATATATTTACGGTATTCATTTAAAGTAGTCGCACCAATTACATGAATCTCACCACGAGCAAGCATAGGTTTTAAGATATTAGAAGTATCCATAGCCCCTTCCATATTACCAGACCCAACTATTGTATGAATTTCATCTATAAACATAATAATAGAGCCTTCACTTTTCTTAACTTCATTTAAAACATTTTTTAAACGTTCCTCAAACTCACCACGGTATTTAGCACCTGCAACAAGACTAGCCATATCTAACTCCCAAATAGTTTTATTTTTAAGACTAGCAGGAACATCCCCTCGTTCTATACGAAGAGCAAGACCTTCTACAATAGCAGTCTTACCAACACCAGGCTCACCAATTAAAACAGGGTTATTCTTAGTACGACGAGATAAAACACGAGTTATGTTACGAATTTCCTCATCACGACCAATAACAGGGTCAATCTTACCTGCTTTAACCGCTTCATTTATATTACGACCATATTTTTCTAAAACATTCTCATTTTCTTCATTTAGATTTTGATACATAATACATCTCTCCTTTCTTACACAAGCATATTATATAACAATAGTTAGCACTTGTCAAGAGAGAGTGCTAAATGTTTTATAAATTACTAACATATATCAATAAACTAAAAGCATGTACATAATTATTACATGTTTTCTATTCACTTACAACATTTATAGCAGTTTGTAACATCACATCATTATCAAATGTAAGTATTTCTCCTTCTTGTAAAACATTTTCTACCCTATCAGTAGGTACAACTCCCTTATCATTAACCCAGTTACCATCAGGAGTTAACCATTTTTGTACTGTATATTTAATAGTATCACCACTCTTTAAGTCACTAGCAGATTGTACTGTACCTTTTCCATAAGAGTTAATTCCAACAATTCTAGAACCATAACTTTCTTTAAAAGCACTAGCAAGTATTTCAGCAGCACTTGCACTCTCATCATTAATAATGACACTAACAGGATAATCCCTTTCAATAGACTTTTTAGTCCCATAAATCTTTTCAGTCTTATTTTTAGTCTGTAATTGATATAATACTTGTTTTTTATCTAAAAATAAACATAAAATATTCTTAACTTCAGACAAATAACCTCCAGGATTATCTCTAACATCAATAACTAAACCTTGTATATTATTTTTCTCTAAATTCTTAAGAGCGCTATTAAACTGTTTATATACTTTACTAGAAAATAAATCTATTTTAATATAACCAATTTTCTTACCATTATTTTCATATATCTGGCTATTTACAACAGGAACTTCTATGGTACCTTTAGCAAGCTCAAAACTAAGTTCTTCTCCATTCCTTGTAACAGTTAATTTAGATTTATTACCACTATTTTTTCCTGATATCATAGAAACAACTTCAGTTAAAGACTTACCAGTAATATCATTATCATTTACTTTAATAACAACATCTCCAACTTTAACACCAGCTTTAGAAGCAGGAGAATTATCAAATACACGAGACACACTAACAACACCATTATTTAGCATTACTTCAACACCAATACCCTCATAATTACCTGCTAACTCTTGATTAAAATCTTCACTAGCTTCCCCACTAAAATATGTTGCATAAGGATCATCTAAATAATTAATCATCCCCTGTATACCAGCATCTATAAGTTCCTCTTTATCAACATCCTCGTAATAGTTATTAATAATATTATCATAAGTAGTAACTAATTCATTTAATTCTTTATCACTAGATGAGTTATCACTAAACACAACAAAATTAACAATATTACCTAAAAGGAAACCAAACATAATAGCAATTATCATAATAATAATAACTTCAGAAAAATTAAAACCACTTCTTCTTTCCACAATTATTTCTCTAACATTACTATCGTCTAGTTCCACTACTTCTTCTAAAATTTCTTTATCTTTATTATTCTTTTTAAACATTAGTATCACCCCACAGTCTTAACATATTAATTTTATCACAAATAAAACAATATCTAAAGAGAAAATAAATTTGTTTAATATATCTTTACACTACTATATGTAGAAACTATGAAAGAGAGTACAAATATATTACATTCCATCTTGACACAGTCTATCTGTCATGATACATTATTGATATAAGAGGCGATGCATAAAAGATGGAGAAAGGAGAATGATGAAATTTTTGAAAAAAGTATGAATTTTATAAATTGAGGTTGTTTTTTAGGGTGAATTTTGCATTTTCCAGTAGCAAATTTACTAAATTGACACCTGATTAAACAGTGAATTTTAAACATTCCCTTTTTGTAATGATTTTTAGAGCATGCTATAAATATTGCAGAGAGGAGGAATTTATGAGAAAAATTAGGAAAAGAAATATTCCTAAGAATGTCTCTAATGAAAAGATTAGAGATTATATGATATCAAATAACTTTGTCTATGAAGCTACTCTTGATGGTGTTTTCAAAACTATTATGGGTGGATGTCTTTTATATTTAGGAGATATAATATCTAAATTAACTGGTCTTGATAAAGATTTTATTATTAAAAACTTTAAAGAACAAAATGTAGAACATAAAATAGCAAATGCTCTAGAAAGAAAAAAAGTTTCTGATTTTATATTTAAATTACCAGGACTTATTATTAACTTAGAGTGTAATCGTGGATACTGGGATGGCCTAATAGAGAGAAATGATGCTTACTTTGGAAAACTAAAAGGTGAATTATTAAGTAAAGGTGAAGAGTATAGTAAAAAAATAAAAGTAATACAGATTAACTTTGATATATTTAATAACTTTGAAGAATGTTTAGGAAAAGAGAATATATCTAAATTTTATATGAAGAATAATGAAAATTTAATAGAAACTAAAACAAGTGAAAAGATACATATAGATATGATGAAAAGTTATAATAAGTATCTTAAAGGAGAAGAATTAACTAAATTAGACAAAGAATTAGTAATATTAATGTTAGAAGATTATCTAGAAATAAAAAAATTAGCAGAAGGAGATGAAGAGTTAATGGAAGTAGCAGAAAGATTATATGAATTAACAGATAATATTGATAATATAGGACTTTATGATCCTGAAAAAAGAAGAAAAGAAGAAGAAGCTTTAAAAATAGAATATCATAGTAATATTGCCAGAGAACAAGGAATAGAACAAGGAATTGAACAAGGCATAAAAACAGGTGCTAGTAATGAGAAAAAAACTATTGCTAAGAATCTTCTTAATATAGGTATGCCTCTAAAAGATATAGTTAAAACCACAGGTCTTTCTAAAAAACAAATAACAATGTTAATGTAGAAAATAATAAAAACTACGTATACAGTATTTACTTTAATACAAAACACTCACACATCAAAAAACTAGTCTTTATGACTAGTTTTTAACTATTTAAAAAATTTGTAATTTCATTAGTATCAGTAATAACTTCACTAACTTCACCATTATTAAATTTAAGTAAAGTAGTATCTTTAACTCTCAAACTACTAGCATTATCTGTAACAATATTACCATCAGTTACATATTTTTTATTCATACCATCAGCAAGATCAACACTATATAATTTAGTATCACTACTATTTAATTGATAAGAACTTATTAATGAACTTATCACAGAGTACTCATTACTTGAATCATAATATATTACATAATACTCATCTTCACTTTGATTAAAAGATTCCCCAGCTAATATTTCATCATATTGAATAGCATTCTCTGTTATTTTAGAAGTATCATCACTATCTTTATTAAGTATTACTGTAGTTAAGAAATACATACCTACTAACAAAACTACTGCTACTACTATAATTATAATAGTTTTTTTAACTTCACTAGGTAAACCTTTTTTCTTATTTAAATAATCTTTTTTCATATACATCATTACCTTTCGTTTCATTTCTAATGATAACATAAACAAAAGAAAAAATAAACACTAATTCTTCAAACATCCTATAGGTACTACATAAATATCATCCTTACGTTTATAAGCATAATTACCTGTAGCAGTTAAAATCATTAAAAATGAAGGTTTCTTCATCTTAGTAGTATCTAATTTATCTTTTAATTTTATTAAATTACTTGCTCCTTCTTCTATTAACATATCTCCACCTAATTTAATTTCAATTAACCCATAATCACCATTTCTCAAATGAATAACTGCATCACACTCTAAAGAAGAAGAATCTCTATAATGATATAAACTACCATTCATACTTTCTGCATACACTCTCAAATCCCTAACACATAAATTTTCAAACACAAGACCAAAAGTATTTAAATCATTAATTAAGTCAGATGGGCCTATTCCTAATGATGCTGTAGCAATAGAAGGATCTATGAAATATCTAGTATCAGAACTTCTTATAGCAGTTTTACTTCTTAAATTAGGATTCCAAGCAGGAGAATCTTCTACTACAAATATTTTCTTTAAAGCATTTATATATGAAAAAACAGTATCACCATCTAAAGAAAAAGAATCATTATTAATCATATCATTTCTTAAGGTTTCAATTGAAGCTTGACTACCTATATTTCTTGCATAACTTCTCATTAAATTTTTAACTCTTATAGATTCTCTTTTTATTCCATCAATTCTAGAAATATCAGAATTTACAACAGCATCATAATAATCAAAAGCTTGTTCCAAAGCTATATCTTTTTCCATAGAAATACTTCTAGGCCATCCACCTCTACAACATAAATAAGCAATATCTTCTAATGATAAATTATTTACACCACTAACTTCTTTAGAAGCAAATAAATCTGCAAGACTTACTGTTCCATTAGATTCTAAAGATTCATATAAACTCATTGGTCTCATTAATAAGAATGAAATTCTCCCTGTTCCTGTATGTGTTATTAAATTTTTATCAGCAGGAACTGATGAACCAGTTAAAATAAATTGTCCTTCACTCTTTCTATGATCAACCTCAAACCTAACAGCATCCCATAATTTAGGAGCAAGCTGCCACTCATCAATAAGTCTAGGAACATCTCCTTTTAATAATAAACTCGGATTAATATCTGCAAGCATTAAATTCTGTTCTTTATTTTCAGGATTTGCCATATATAATATACTCTTAGATATTTGTTCAGCTGTTGTAGTTTTACCACACCATTTAGGTCCTTCAATCAAAACAGCACCCTTAGCTTTTAACTTTTTTTGCAAAATTGAATCAGCAATTCGTTTTTTATAGTTATCCACCACAATCACCTCAATACAATTTTACTCTATTAAAAATAATTTATCAACACATTTTCGGTAATTTGTGAGAAATTCATTCGGTAATTTGTGACATTTTTATTCGGTAACTTATCAAAAGCCTAAGATGCAAAAGAAAAAATAAACACTTTCGTGCTTATTTCATTGTAGGTAAAACATTTATAGAATTAGCAACTTCCAAGAGTTCATCTTGATTCATAACATCACTTACTAAATAATAATTAATACCACCACTTGTAAAACTAACAGAATTATCAGAAAGAACTCCTAAACTATCCATAAACATAACAGGTTCACCCATTGTAGGTATAACAGTAAATTCATCCATGGCCCTAACAGTTTCTTCTACTAATAGAAATGGTTTATCCCCAGAAAAAGTAAGTATAACTCTTTCTCCATCAGTCATATCAACTTTCTCCTCATTAGCAAGTTTAGTACCTTCAGGTAACGCTAAAGGATATATAGCTTCATCAATAGCACTAGTTGTAACAGTTTCCTCTTCTATATTAATAGTACTCATAATCTCTTCTAAATCAAAATAATTTTTCTTAAAACTAGGACTAAAATCAATATCTTTAACTTTCAAAGTCATATTAGGAATATCATCACTATCTAAAACAATTACTTCATTAAGTTCTAATTTATCATTAAAAGTAACCTTTTGTTTTACTAAATTTCTGTTATTAGGATAATTAACACTGCTTGTAAATACATAACTCTTATCTTCATTTTTAAAAGTTCTCTTTTCATCATTATCTAAATCACTTATTATTGATTGCAACAAATAAATCTGAGAATTATTATAAGGCCAATCACTTTGAAATTTAAAACTCTTATTCAAACTAGGTGTCAAAATATAAACTCCATCATCATTCTTTAAGATTATCTGTTCATGACTATTTGCAGTATTAGTAAGTGTAATCTTATAATAATCATCTTTCTTATAAGCAGTTTCCACTTCATAATTATATATATCATCATTATTTAAAACTTCAAGTGTAGCAGTCATTACATATCCTTTCCCATCATCTACTTTTTTATCTAATTTTTTTAAAATATCTGTATCAGTAGTTTTACCACATCCAGTAACTAAAAAACAAACTAAAACTAACAAAGTCAAGCTTATTTTTTTCAAATTTTATCACCTCTGTCTTTCTCTAATTAATTATATTAAAAAAAAAGCTTTAATATTCATGAATAAAACAAAGGAAATTAGTTCATTATATGAATGTAATAAATTATAAGGAGGAATTTATGGAAACATTAAAAAAAATATGTTTAGTTCTAATTATAATAGGAGCGATAAACTGGGCATTTGTAGGTTTATTTGAAATAGACCTAGTAGCATCTATTTTTGGAGGTAGTGATGAACTACTAGCAAGAATAGTATATATTATAATTGGAATTGCCGGTCTAATTGACATAAGCATATTATTTGATCATCTAGATCATGATTAAAAAAGAGACTCAAGTTAATGAATCTCTTTTTTAATTATTCGCTGTAATTCTTACTTTAACTTTCTTCGTCTTAGAAGCATAACTAAGTTTTACATCGTCACCTCTAACTTTAACTTCTACTTCATGTTCTCCAACACCAAGTCCATCTAAATCAACATAAGCATAAATAAGAGATGAATCTATACTATCAATAATAGACTTACTACCAGTAACAACTACCGTTACTCTACTATCTGCTTCTGATAAGGCTTGAACCCTATATTTAGATGTATCTAAATTTTCAGTAGCAATAGAAACATTCTCTATCTCTCTTGTTGTAGAATCATCTAATGTTACATTAACAGTAATAGTTTTTTCACTTATCTCAGTAATACCATTAGGTCGTTTAAGTGTAACAGTATATTCTTTATCATCATCAAGTCCTGTAACATCTACTTCTACTTCTAAAGAATCTAGCTTATCTAAAGCTTCCTCACTACCATAAACAGTAACACTATCTATATTACTACTAAGTGATCTAATCGCTTTACCAAAAGCAAGCTCTCCTTTAGGAACTATTTCAATAGGAACTTCCTTAGAAGGTGATGATATAGTTACTTTAGCAGTTACAGTTTTAGGAACTATCTCAACATCAACTACTTTACCATTAGTATCATATGCAACAAGTGGAACATTATCTAAAGTAACCTCTCCTGCTACTTGTTCAGGTAAATCATCTACATCAACTAAAGCTCTAACTGTAGCAACTTCATCTAATTTATATTCAGCACCTTTAACAATAACTTCACTTCTATCAAGTTCTACACTATCTATATTTAGTTTAGTATCTAAATTATCTTGATGTAATATATCATAAGTAAGTGATTTAGTAGTACTAACTTTATCATAAATAGTAACAGTTACAGTAGATGGATCTAATCTATAATCAATAGATTTTAATTGTTGAGTATATTTAAGAGTTACTTTATGTTGTCCTGGCTTAAGTCCAGTTAAATCAACTGTAACACCACCATTTGGAGACTGTTTTGCTAAGAAAATATGTCTTTTTTGTCCAACTAAAGTAATATCAACATCATCAGGTAATCCTTCAACAACATAAGCTTCTTCATTATATGTAGCAGTAACTGGTTGATTATATAAAATTTCAGCATACTGATCTATCATAGTATTACCTTCACTATCTATTATAAAGAAGACCGCTAAAGCTAAGATTAAACTTATAACTATTAAGGTCTGCTTCTTTCCCATAAGTCGTTCTAAACCTTTACTATTACTCTTAGAAAAATCTATAATCTTTAGAATTAACTTAGTAATAGGAGTAATTAGCCACTTATCAAAAAATGCCCCTATATGACGAAAAAATTTTAAAATACCTCTAATTATCTTCTTCATATATCTCTTCCTCTTCTATTTCTTCTTCATCGTATTCACTAACGGTCTTAGGCTTCAATTCATTAATTAACATCATTCTAACATCATCTATTGATAAATTATAGAAAAGCTCTCCTTTTATAGCAACTGATAGTCTTCCTGTCTCTTCTGATACTACTAAAGCAATAGCATCAGTCTCTTCAGCAATACCAAGTGCTGCTCTATGTCTAGTACCAAGTCTTTTATTTATCTTAGTACTACTGCTAGTAGGGAATACTGCTCCAGCACAAGTTATTTTATCACCTTGAATAATAACTCCACCATCATGTAAAGGATTACCTTCATAGAATATTGCAATTAACAAATCACTTGATAAGTCAGCATATAACTTTTTAGCTTTATCTATATAATTACCTAAACTAATATCTCGCTCCAACACGATTAAAGCACCAATTTTGTTTTTCCTTAAATAATCCATCGCTTGTGTTAATTGATATACTAAATTTTCTCTTTCATCAACAGTAAGTACTTTATGACGACCTAATAACTGATTTCTACCAAGCTGTTCAAGAATATTTCTAATCTCTGGTTGAAATATAACAATCAAGGCAAGTGGTCCATACATAATAACATACTCTAAAAGTAATCCTACAGTTGTAAACCCACACAAATCACTAACTATTTTAAGAACAATGATAATTATAACTCCCTTAAATAAAAGAGTAAGTTTAACACTATTTCTAATATTTTTTAAAATTATATAAAACATTAACCAAACAATCGATATATCGACAATTTTCCTTAAAATTGTCAAAACACTTGTAACAGTAATAACCATAAAATCTCTCCTAACTGTTTCTAAACTGTATTATTATTTCCATCTTGATTAATAGTAGGAATCACTACATTATTAACTTCATTAGATGGGCTATTAACTACATGAGTAGTTGGTTCAACATGGGCACTAACAACAGAAGATGTAACTACATTATTAGGTTGTGATACCTCAACTGGTTGTACTACAGATGAACTAGCATCCTCTACTGGTGCAGTTGTAACCTCACTAACTGTTGGAGTAACTTCTCCACTAGTTGAAGGAGTATCAATACTAACAGGCTCATCAACTGGTGTTGTAATAGGAGTACTAGTAACTTGTGTAGTGCTAACAGGTTCGCTAACTACAGTGTCTTGACTAACATCTGTATTATTAGTCTCACTAACAGTAGCATATTTTTCTTTCTCTTTTTTATTCTTAATACCTTTCTCTGCTAAATAACCAATACAAGCAAAGATAAGAATAACTAAAACCACTACCCAAACGATATAAAAAGGGCCATCTAATGTATCTCTAAAAAATTCAATAACAATATCCATAAGACACCGCCTTTCACACTTTATCCCTTTATTCTTCATTTATTATCATAACATGATGAACTCATCTTTTCAACTAAAGAAAAATAAAAAATTATTATTTATGTAACTTCATGTATATATCATCAACATTTTCTCCATCTATAATTGCAACCTTTTCTTCAACTTTATAAGTAATAAAACCTAGCTTTTTATATAAATGAATTGCCCTATCATTATTAGAATAAACACCCAAATAAATTTCCTTTAATTTTAACTCATCAAAACCATACTCTATAAATCTTTTAAGTGCTTCCAATCCATAATGATTATTTTGAAACTCTTCATTTATAATGATACCAATCTCTGCATTATCTGAAGTTATGTTATCAAAATCTATATTTCCAATAAAACGACCACTTTGTTTATCAAACATTGACAATATAATCAAAGTATCAGTCTCCAACGCTTCTTTTACACACAAAAATCTATTTTCATAAGTATATTGATTAGGATCAGCAGTAATAAATTTCTTTATATTAGGATTATTAAATAATTTCAAATACTCATCTATCAAATCATAAGAGACATTAGTAAAATAAATTCTCTTTGTCTCTAACACTATTTCCCTATTTATAAAAACTCCTCCTAACTTGCCTAAAGAAAAAATGACTTCTTTACCATCTATTTTCTTGTAATTAATCTAAACAACTAGTTTTATATTAATTATCATTCATACTTATTACTACATTCTTTAACAAATTCTTCAAATATTGAGTTCATATCATCCATCAATTCTGGATGCCATTTTATCCCCATTACAAATCTTTTCTTTTCTAATTCTATTGCCTCTACTGTATTATCTACTGGACACTTTGCAACAATTTTATATCCTTTTATATCTTCTTCTTTTGCAACATAATTATGAATACTATTAACAAGTAATTTCTTAGCTTTTAAAATACTAAAAAGTTTAGAATCTTCAAATATATCAACTTCATGAGCAATTTTAGAACCAAATTGATTATGAAATGTATTATCAGACCGATAAACTTTTCCTCCTAATGCCCTTATTAAGTTATTAAATCCAGCACATATTCCTATAATAGGAATATCTTTTTTTATACAAATATTTGCTATTTCTTCCTCATATTTGTTTCTAACTAAACCACCTTGTAAAATTATACCATCAAATTTTTCAATCAAATTTTCTAAATCCTTTATTTCATCATTAGATAAACTAAAGTTATCTAAATCATCATCATATTTAAAATAATTTTTTTTATCAGTTGGAAGAATCCCTACAGCTAAAGCGCCATTTTTTATAAGAGCATATCTAATGTCATCACAAATCTCCATATAATGCCACATATCACTTTCCATAGATGGTTTACCAACTATTCCAATAACAGGTTTTATCATAAAATCACAACCTTCAAAATTTAAATACAAAGCATAAAAATTCAAACTTAATATCAATTTGGTGCCGGTTAAAGGATTCGAACCTTTGACCTACTCATTACGAATGAGTTGCTCGTACCTACTGAGCTAAGCCGGCAAAAAAACTTTACTACTTTATTATAGCAAAGTTTAAAAAATTAATCCATTACAAATCCAAACTATTAGGATTTAATAAGAAATCCATAATCCCAACAACAGAAATCCTTTCTTCAGTAATCCAAGGCTTAATCATATCCTTAACAACAATAATCTTTTTAAAATTATCTCCTATTTTCATTAAAGATCTTTCTTCTTGAATAGTCTTTTCTCTAGTTTCTAAATTTAAAGAAGATTATATATAATAACGTTTATTACCTAAATTACATACAAAATCAACTTCTAATTGTTTTTTCTCACTTTTACCATCTTTATTTTTAACATTCTGCTCTACAACACCAACATCCACATTATATCCTCTAACTAATAATTCATTATAAATAATATTTTCCATTAAATGGCTTTCTTCTTGTTGTCTAAAGTTAAGTCTTGCATTTCTTAAACCAACATCTGTAAAATAATACTTCTGAGGAGTCTGAATGTATTTTTTCCCCTTTATATCATATCTTAAAGATTTATTAACAATAAAAGCATCTTCTATATTCTTTAAATATAAGTGTATTGTATTTAATGAAAGTTCCTTTTCCCCATTACTTTTAAAACTATTATAAATTTTCTGAGGATTAGTAAGAGATCCAACAGATGATGCTAACATATTTACTATAGAGTCAAGTATATCAACTCTTGAAATATTATTTCTATCTACTATATCTTTAATATAAGTTTCCTTAAACAAATTATTTAAATATTGTGACTTTTCTTCATCATTTTTTTAGAAAGTATAAGAGGTAATCCTCCATAAGTAACATAATCTGCCCAAGCTTCATATTTATCTCCATCATAACAAGATAAATATTCACTAAAAGAAAGTGGAAATACACTAACTTGATCTCCTCTACCCCTAAACTCTGTTATTATGTCACTCGATAAAAACTTAGAATTGCTACCAGTCACATAAACATCCATATTTCTCTCATATAAAAATCCATTTAAAACCCATCTACAAGTTGTATTTCATCTAAAATGATATAATACATTTCTTTATCAATAACTTTACTTCTTATATATTTATCTAAGACTTTAGCATCTAAATATTTTCTATTTTGTTCTTTATCAAGTTCTAATTTAATTATATGATCATCTTTTACATCAACAGATTTTAAATAACTAATAAATAATGGATCTAATAAATATGATTTTCCACATCTTCTTATCCCTGTAACAACTTTAATAAAACCATTTTCTTTTCTACTAATTAATCTATTTAAATAAACATCTCTTTTTTATAACTCAAAAGAATAAAGCATTGCAATAGTCTTACTGAAGATTTTTTCGTATTTGTGCAAAAATCTTCAGTAGTTTTTTTATTCTGTCCTAAGAGCTATTACAGGATCTTTCTTACTAGCCATCTTAGATGGAATAAATCCACTTAAGACTGTTAAAGTAACACTAATCAAAAGAAGTATAATTGCATGAACTGGATTAAGATTAGCAACATTAGGAAGATCTGCTAAACTTTCTATTAAAGAGTTTATAGGGAATGTTAATAAGTATGTTATAACAAGTCCTAAAACACCACTACATACACCGATAATAAAGGTCTCTGCATTAAATACCCGAGTTATATCTTTACCTCTTGCCCCTAACGCTCTTAAAATACCAATTTCTTTAGTTCTTTCAAGAACAGAAATATAAGTAATAATTGCAATCATTATACAAGATACAACAAGTGAAATAGATGAAAAAGCTATCAAAACATAAGTAACTGCATCCATAATACTACCAGAAAGTGTACTAATTAAAGAAGCATAATCAGTATATAAAACTTGTTCATCAGCATCTTTCTCATCGTTATAGTTATCTAAATAATCAGTAATATAATCTTTAGTATCAAAATCTTTTGGATAGATATAAATAATAGATGGCATAACATCTGCCCCTAATACACCTAAAATATTATCTTTAGTAACTGTAGAGTTTGTAGTATCAAAAGCCTGTCCTGTCAAAACATTATAATCTACTTCCTTTTGTCTATTAACTATCTCACTATCTTTATTTTTATTAATAACTTCATCTACCAAAGCTGAATTATAGTAAATTCCAGACTGAGTTACAGCACTCTTATCTTCTTTACCTCTTATAATAGCATTAACCTTTATCGTAATAGCATCTTCACTATTATACATTTCTTCATAATCAGTACTTGGTACAAAGTAATTATTTATCTTATAATAAACATCATTAGGAATAACTTTAAATTCTTTATCTAAAATATCTTCAAAAGATATATTATCACTCGTATCAAATCCAAGTTGTTCCAATGTACTACTATCAAGTTCATTACGAGAGTTAACAGCAATTACAATACCAGGAGTATCTTTATCTATATTTCCTGCTAACACATCATAATTATCTTCTAACATACTCTTACCATTAACTTTATCAGCATATAAACTCCATCCCATAACACCTGTCATTGATGTAGTAGACATACTATAATTAGTACTAGTAGGAACACTCTTATATGAACCATCAGCCATTTTTGTAACAACATTTAAAGTAGTACCATATTCATAACTAATAGCAGAAACATTATCTTTATCCATAGACTCTATATAATCTATATATTCACTATCTAAATTATTAATATGCATCATTGTCTCTAGACTATTATCACGAGGATAAATAATCTTTTTATTAGAATATTCTTTATGTTCCTTATTACCTTCTATCATCTGTTGCATAGCTTCTTCATCAACATCCATCGTTTGTGTACTAATAGTAATAGGCATCTGTGATAAAGTATCTTCTTCATATTCATCTATTTTCATCTGAAAGCCATTAGATAATGAAAGTATTAAAGCAATACCAATAATACCAATAGATGATGCAAAAGATGTTAAGAATGTTCTACCTTTCTTAGTCTTAATATTATTAAAAGATAGTTTCAAAGCAGAACCATAACCAAGTACAGTCTTTTTAATAGTTAATTTCTCTTTAGAATTACCTTTGTCTTTAACAGGATTACTATCACTTAAAATCTCTCCATCTTTAAGTTCAATAATACGAGTCGCATAATCTTTAGCAAGTTCTGGATTATGAGTAACCATAATAACTAATTTATCTTTAGCAATTTCTTTAATAAGATCCATTATCTGTACACTAGTAACAGAATCTAAGGCCCCAGTAGGTTCATCTGCAAGTATTATCTCAGGATCATTAACAAGAGCCCTTGCAATTGCAACCCTCTGCATCTGTCCCCCAGATAACTGATTAGGCTTTTTATGAGCATGATCACGAAGTCCAACTTTATCTAATGCTTCAAGAGCTTTCTTTCTTCTATTCTTCTTTTTATAACCACTAAGTATTAAAGCCATCTCTACATTTTCTAAAATAGTAATATGACTAATTAAGTTATAAGACTGAAAAATAAAACCAACACAATTATTACGATAATAGTCCCACTCTACACTTTTAAACTGCTTAGTACTTTTATTATTGATAATCAAGTCTCCACTATCATATCTATCAAGTCCTCCAAGAATATTTAAAAGAGTTGTCTTTCCACTACCACTGCTTCCTAAAATTGCAACAAACTCACTCTTTCTAAACTTTAAACTAACATCAGATAAAGCATGCTGTACGAAGTCCCCTGTCTTGTAACTTTTATTTATTTTCTTTAATTCAAGCATAAATTCCTCCTCTAAGATATATTATATAACATTCAAAATGATTTTTTACTATTCTTACCAAGATAATTATAATAAAAAGATATTGACTAAACAACATCTTTTTTATTATTTTTCTTATAAATTCTAACCATTCTTTTAACATTTCTCTCATTACTCTTTAAAACAGAACTAGGTAAATATTTTTCTTTCTTATTTAAAGTAACTAATAATTCACTAAGTTCTTCCTCTACTTTAGTGATATCATAAACTCCATCTTGAATTTTATGAATAGTAGTTAAAAGATATAGTCCTAAAAACTCACTACTATCTAGTTCCAATTTACCATTATTAGGAACATAATAAGAATCATAAACTCCATCTAGGATATCAAACACTTTATGAGATTCTCCCTTAGGAATATCAATTAATTTATCACAAACAGCATTATGATTAATTCTAACTAAGTCCTGTCCATTTTCTAAGTAAGTTTTATATATGAAAGGCATATTATTATCAGTAAAACTCTTAGTAATATCTTTATTTAAAATACTATCAGTAAAATCTTTAATACCATCTTGACTATAATGAATAACATCAATATTTTTATAATCCTTAATTCTTTTAAATACACTAAACAAATCTTTAATATGAGGATTATCTATATAATTACTTAAATCTTGATTAAAATACTCTTCACTTATATTAACAATAGAAGAAGTTACTCTAACATCGCTTATTTTATTATTAAAGATTGTATAAATAAATGTCATAGCAGGATAAAAAGAATTAAGTTCAAATCTAGGTAATTCTACATCATTATTTTTCATTTCTTCATAGATTAAACTATCATTTTTTATAAAGCTAGCAGTATCTAAAATATGAATTTTTAAAATAATATTATCATCACTACCATAATCAACTGAAAAAGCATAATTAGAGATATTATTAAATTTAAAAGCAGTAGAAACACTGTAATTATTCTTTAAATAAGAATTTGACACATCTGCCATTCTATATTTAAGAGAAGATAGTTCTTCAGTAACTTTATCATCTATTTTTTCTTCTTTTATTTCTATATTATCCATACTGTTAGCAATAAAGTCTATATCACTAAACACCTTCTCAACATTATTATAGTTTTTAGATATAACATAGTCTTTAAAAGTTACCAATAATAAACTAAAATCAAGTTTTTCCTGCTCACTAAAACTAGGCTTTAAAGAAAAATTCAAACCAAGTAATTCTTTATAAAAATCAGGTTCTACATAAGGTAACCTTTGATTAACTAATTTTAATTTATAATTTTTTATAAATTCATCTAATAATAGAAACACAAAATGTTTATTATCTTTTCTAGCTTCTACAAAATTAGGTATCTCCTTCATAAGTTTACTTATATAAGTATAATTTGCATCATTATCTATTAATTCTTCTAAAATATCGTAATAAGTACTAGTATCTTCATCTATAGATTCATACTTAACTGGTTTTAATCCTTCAAAGATTTTAATAATTCTTTTCAAAAAATCTTTTTCTATCGAAGCATAAATAGAATCTTTACCTATTGACCTAATTTTATTTTGAGAAACATCTATAACAAGTATACATAAAGTTATTAATTCTTCCCTACTTAAAGTAGATGTCCTTTTTAAAAGTTTTTCTATTTCAATAGGAAGTTCATATTGTAAACCTGATGAATATTCATCTAAAAACTTACTAGTTCTAATATCATATAAAAAACTTCCAAACAATTCACCAACTACTGGCTCACTAAATTTCAATAACTCACTATAATCTGTATACAAATCCGTATCTGTAACTTTATTATTTTTAGGTTTAAGAAAAGACACATTTACAGGTTTCTTTCTTACTATATTAGAACGAGAAAATGTTTCATGTATTGACTCTAATCTTTCAACATAGTTCTTTTTATAATTATTCAATTTTCCTAATATGTCTTTAACATCTTTTAAAGCTTCTTTATATTTAGAAACATTTTTATAATCATTTCTTTTTTTATAATAGTTTATAGTATTAACTAAACTAACAATTTCTTTACGTAAATTATCATCTACTTTGCTAAGAACATCATAACTAATAATATCATCAAACATATCAATGTCGCTATCTAACACTTCATCTAAATGTGCCATAACAAACTTAACATTTTTCTCTAATTCTTCATTGTTCATATATTTTCCCCCCACAGTTTTAATATAACTTTAGTATAACACAAACTAAAAAGAAAAAAAGACTTTTTTAGTCTTTATCCATTCAAATCCATAAATTCCTGATTTAAAGTTTGATATTTATTAGATATTTTATTAGCATCACACTTTTCTAATACATACCATCCCTTACGAAACATAATCTCATAAACTTCTCTTTGTAATGAAGAATAAGTATCAAACATCTCTTTATATTCACTATATAATGTTTCATTAGATACTTCCGTTAATACAACAGCATAATCTTTAACTAATTGTTTTAAAGTACTAAGTAATGAAGAAATATAGTCTTTATCATTTAAAGGCATACCAGTAGGAACTTCTACTTTAGGGTTACTTATCTGATTATTATTCATTGTTACCTCCTTCATTTAAGATATTTAAGATTTTACTAATATTACCTTGAAATACATTACTAGCTTTACTAAGCATATCTTTAATTTCGCTATCACTTACACTATTAATAGCATTACTACTACTTTTGTAAGCACCATAATTCCAATTAAACATATCACTTAGATAATCCAAATCCTTACAACTAATCATATTAGGTACTGCATTATAATTATTTTCCATATCTTTTCCTCCTAACATTAATATGGTTAAAGCAGAAAAAACTATACTAAAAAATTGACATTTTATAAACAATATGATATAATATGACCATCTTATATGCAAAGGGGGGAAAAATTATTATGTCAACATTTGATTACATAAAAAAAGTAAACGAAAAGAAAGCAGAAAACGGATTATATGTAATTTCAGCTATAGCCACCAAAGTTGTTAATGATATGCAAAACAATGGAGAACTTAACAACTATACTCAACTTTCAGAAGATGAGAAAAGAACTTATGCTTTAAATGCTTTAGCAACTTTAATGGTAGAAGAAATGGATAAAACAGCAGAAAGAATACATGATGCCATGATAGACGAACGTTTAAGAAAAGATGATATAGAAGCAAGATATGAAGTTGATGGTTATAAACTTGAAAGATAAACATTAAATAAAAAACTATTGGTCACTTTATGTTGACTAATAGTTTTTTTATTTAAAGCTCTTTAATCTATGTTTAATATCTAAAATTAAATCCATTGGAGCATTATCCATTTTATTTAAAACAAGTAAAGCATCTTGCAACTTAGTCTTAACAGGCACATTATCTTTAATATTTTCCACTTCTTCATCTAAGTTAAAGTTATTACTAGGATTCTGTTCCATATAGTCTTTAATATATTGTTTTATATCTGCTAAAACATATTCTTTTAACTTATAAGAATCCATCTCCATAACTCCAAAGTATCCACTAATCATATATCTATAAACATCTTCTATTGTCATAACATCCCTCTAATCATTTACTTCAAGTTTATCTAATAGTTTATCAATAATTTTATCCACTTCTTCATCTTTACCTTTAAGACTAATTAAAAGTTTATTAGTATTAGATGACTGAGGTAACATATACCCAGACTCTCTAAATATATCTTCTACTATAACTTTATTAGAATGAATCAAAGCTTTATATAAACGTTTTTCATCATCATTACTAGCTCTATTCATAAGATATTTTAAAGTCTTAATCTGTTCTATCTTACTATCTGCAAGTCTAAATAACTCTCTAATTACTTGTTTATCTTTTTCTTTTTGTTTTGGATAAACTCTAGGTAACATACTAATCGCTTTAGATGGACAAGATGCAGCACAGGCTCCACAACCAATACATTTATCAAAGTCTATCTGTCCTGTTTCATTATCAGTCGCTCCAGTAGGACATACAAAAAGACATAAACAATCTTTAGTACATATTTTTAAATCTCTATAAGCATATCTTTCACTTTTAGCACTCATACTAACATACCTCCAATATCTTAAGACTAGGAACCCTACAAACAGGACAAACTTTAGGAGAATTATCTCCTATATAAACAAAACCACAGATATCGCAAACCCATATTTTCGTATTTTTAATATAATTTATTCCCTTTTCTTTATAAGTATCCATTACTACTTTCATAATATTAGTACTCTTACTAGCCCAATTAACAACTCTTTTAGCACCTCTATCATCATATTTAGTAAACACATTCATTGCTTTACTAAAGCTATTAATATCCTCATCTACCATATCTATAACATCATCTAAACTACCAGATTTATTATCTTCTAAAGACTCATAATGTTTAGATAATTCTCTAAATAAATTACTTTCTTCATCTAAATATTGTTTTTCTGAAGCCTTTGCTAAATTAGAACAAATTAAAGATATCTCATAATTAGACAACTCTCTTAAATCTTCATCCACATCTTCTATAATAGGACTGTTAGACTCAATTTTCTCCTCAACTTTTTCTTCTTTAACTTCTAGAAATAAACTCTTAGGTGCCCCACAAGCTGGACACTTCCAATCATCTGGTAAATCTTCAAACTTTATTTTCTCTTTAGCATCATCATAAATATAACCACAAATTGTACAACGATATTTTTTCATACATACCTCCATAAATAAATCATATCAAACAAAGAAAAATAAATCTACCATATTTGACTCTTTAATATTAATACTCTTTTATTTATACGTTCCAAAAATGCACAATATTTTAAAAATATTGTGCATTATATCAAATAAATCTGCTATTTTGCACATTCATTGTGCATTAACAATAATTAATTTAAAACTCTCTCCCAACAAATACATTATATATCGCATCATATCTATAACTCAGTTTTGCATAGGTTGAATCTTGAACTAAAATTCCCATATCTACTAACTTATCAATAATAGTAGATACTGTATTTCTTGAAACTAGAGACTCCTCTGCTACTTCTTTCTTAGTAAAAACTACTTGTTTCATAATTACTGGCATTATTCTATATACAGCAGTACTATTTAATTTACTTATTCTTTTCATATCATTATTATAAATTTGCTTTATTCTATTTATTTTTGCAATATAATTATTGCATTGATCAATAATACATTGCAAGAAAAATTTTATAAAACCTAACATATTTCCTTTTCTACTCTCATTTAAATATCTATAATAACTAGGTTTATATAATTCTATTATTTCCGATAAAAACAAAATAGGTTCATCTTCAGTAAGTATAGCTAACTGAATTGGAATTAATGCTCTGCCTAATCTTCCGTTACCATCACGATAAGCATGTATAGTTTCAAACTGAGAATGAGATATAGCCATATTTATAAATGTAGGATCAATATAAGCATCATTCATATATTGAAATAAATTATCTAATAATATAGGAACTTCTTCTGGTATTGGTGGAACAAATATAGCTTCTTCAATAGTACATCCTTTAGGTCCTACCCAATTTTGAACATTTCTAATCTTACCAGGCTCTTTCTCATTAGCCCTAACGCTATCCAATAAGATTCTATGAATAGTATTTACAAATTTAATATCTATTTTTCCCTGTTTCAAATAATCTTTTGCACCACAACAAAAAGATAGAAGTAACCAACATTTATGTTCTAAGTTATCTTCATTATTAATTATTTTAAGAAATAGTTCTTTTGTAACTATCTTAGGAAATCTTTTTCTAAGTTTAGAGTTAGGAAGTAATACTTTACTAATACTTCTTTCAAAACAAATTAAATAAAAGAATCTAACTGCTGCGAGATTAACATTATAAGTAGCGGCACTTAAGCCTTTATCTATAAAGTCTTTTTTAAAGTATTTAATAATATCATCGGTAGTTAATTTACTAATATTAGTTTTTTCATCATATCTATTCAAAAATCTAATAATAGCATATCTATAGTTTTTAATAGTAACTTCGCTTCTACCCCCCATCCTTAAAGTTTCTTCACATTTTTTCAACCATACCTTTTTATTTTTTTCATTATTCATAAAAAAACTCCCTCCTTTTGACCAAAGAGAGAAAAAAATCTTTTCAAATTAATATTTTTGTGTATAATATTAAGTGTGTTGGATTTATTAATCTCCTTGGTCGGAAATTATAATAAACCAACACATTTTATTTTGCAATATTTTTTTGCTAGAAAATAAAGACTTTTCGTTAGAAATTTGGTACAATATACTTAGGATGTGAACTTATGACTTTTGATGAAAAAACTTTAAATGCAATTATAGATTGCTTTGTATCAGTTTACGGAGAAAAACATCGAAAAATAATTGCAGAAAAAATAAACAATTGCTTGATATTGTTATGCGGTTATAAATCTTCGGAAGAAAGAAAAGTAATCAAGAATAGAATCAATCAAAAATATTTAAATATTTTTACTGAAAAAATTAAAAAGATTATAAACTTATCTCATAAAGAATTTATATTTTTATTTGGGGATAATCTTTTTGAAAGCAATGATATGATAGGAGCATTTAGCTCTACATCTCAAAAAATAATGGATATGGAAGCTAAAAGTAGAGCTGCACAATTTAATAAAAGACAAATATTACAAACAAGAAATGAATTTTATAGTCTTTTTTCTAAAACTATTAGTCCTGATATTGCTGATAAATTGATAAAATTATATGATGAAACTATAAATCAGGCAAAAGCAGAATATTTTAATGAAGCAATTAACTATGAAGAAAATAAGACAAAATTAGATAGTTATGTTTTTTTAGAAAAACCATTATTTAATCGAAATTTTTATGATTTTGAAGATCAACAACATAATGGAGTCCAACCTAATTTTATAAGAGATCAAAATGGAAATATTAAGCTTTTTCCAATTATAATTTTTTCAATTGTAAAAAATAGTATGGCAAATATTTTTGGCTCTCCAGATTATTTCGATGTATTATTAATACACGAAATTAATCATATAATTGGGATGCATTTATTAAGTTATGAAAATTCTGATAATTATACTATTCAAATGGGATTAATTGAAAGTTGTAAAGGCGATAATAAAACAAAATATCATTATATGGATTATATTGATGAAGTATTTAATCAAAGTGTAGCAAAAAAAGTAACAAAATTACTACACAGTAAAGGAATATATTTGATAGATGATCCTAATAAATCTCAAATAGAAGATTCTTCTTTATATGAAATGGGCGAATTTTTATTAAAAGGCTTTTTTGAATTATTCTATAACGATATATTGGAATTGTATAATTCACCTGGTGGGTTAGATAAATTTTATTCTAAAATAGATGTAACAGAACTTACGTTTTTAGGTAAATTATTGCAAGAGTATTTAAAACGTTCTGATATTTTAGATATAAAAGATTCAGAAAATTTAGAATATGAAAAACGCGCTAAAGAGATTATGGATAGAATAAAACATAATTCTAAAAAAGATAAAATATACGAAGTTGTATCTTTATTAGATTTAAATGATTTAAATGATATAACTCCTGAAAAGATAAAATTTGCTTATGAAGAAACTTTAAATATTTTTAATGAACTTGATAATTTAGAATTAAAAAATAAAATACATTTTGTTTTATTAGAATCATTAAAATATGCTTTGGAAAACATAGAAGAAGTAAAATCTATACAAGGAATTACTACAAATAAAACTAATGCTGAAATGTATGGCATACAAAAGATAGAAATATTTAAAACTTTAAATAAAAAGAATCCGTTAATTTTAAATACAATTGTCACAAATTTAGAAGCATCAGGAATTAGTGTTAATAATATAATTAAAACAATACACTCTTTAGAATACGGTTTAATTATTCCTGGTGTTATACGAAAATTAATAGAATTATTTGGAGAAAACGCCTATCTAACCTTGATGAAATTTAATGAAACTGAACAAAATGATTACGAAACAAGGGAAACATTGTGTATTCAACTTGAAAATAGTATTGTAAGTACCCTTAATAGTCCAATTAGAAAATAAATTTTTTATATACTTCATTTACTATGTTGTTAGATATAGTAAAAATAAAATTAATAATATATTTTAGATTATTAAAACTAAAAATATAATGAAAATGAATTTTGCAAACAATAGCTATAAGATTATCAAAAAATACGATAATCTTTTTTATATAAGAAAAATTGTTGTATTATTTAGTATATTTTTAGGTTTTTAATGTACATTTTTGTGTACACGATATTTTGATTTTTCTTAAAATTTATGTACATACTTAAGAAATCAAAAAAAACAGGATAAGTGTGTCTGACAAAACAACTCCCCAGTGGGGAGTTAACCCTATTTATAAGGGTTTGTAATCTTTTTTATTGTCCGACAATTTTATTATTGTCCGACTTATGTCAGACAATATTTTTAATAAATATGCCTAAAAAAGCCCATTTGTCAGACAAAAGTATAACAAATTAGACTAATTTTGATAGTAAAAATATCCTCAAATGTACATAGTTTTCTTAATTTTTATTTTATTTTTTCAATTTTAATGTACATTATTTAATATTAAAATTAGGTATCATTACAGATATAGGATGTACAGGA
>CAMMMG010000009.1 GCA_946497925.1 uncultured Mycoplasmatota bacterium | reverse complement strand
GTTTTCTGACATTTTTATATTAGTCATTTCCTACATTTTTATCTTAGCACTATCACTTTACTAGGTATTACGTGTTTTAATTTCTCCATAGCTTTCTCCTTCTTACTATTTTAATATAAGTTTTTGGTCACTAATATCATTCATGTTATTTAACTTTTTAAATTTTGTTCTTCCATAATCATAAGAATATTCATTTAAATAGTAGTCTGCTATACGAAAAGCTGCAGTTCCATAAGTAATATCTTTATCACCGTATATTTTTTCTGCTAAAGATGTATCTGTTCTTGTTTCATCGATATCTTTTATAGCACCTTCTATATATGAATGAAAAGTTTTACAACCTATTTCTTTGTCTTCACTTGCAATCTGTTTATAGATTTCATCATAACCATCATTAAGTCTTGCTATTAGTTTTCTTCTTTTATTATTAGATGTTATTTCTCCTTCATTAATAATATTGCAAACTTCAACAATTACGTCTTTATAAAGATATGTACCTAACTGAGACATTGGAAAACCTAATTTTTCTAAAATAGATAATATTTCAACTTCGTTTTTTTGCAACTCTGTTAAAACATATGGCATTCCTTTCTTTAAACTATCATATAGATTCTTTTCTTCCTTTGCACTGTAAACTGCATAATCCATTTTATTTTCCTCCTTTTTATTCGTGGTTAGAAAAAAGCCACGAACTATTATTATTCGTGACTCCAAAATACTTTGTGTAGGCTTTTAAACCCGAGATAGCTCACATAAATGCTTATATCTCCTCACTTGGTATAGTATTATATATATTTTATTCTGTTTGTCAAGTGGCTTTTGTAATTTTCCACAATATTTGTGGAAAAAAGCAAAGAGAATTATCTTTTTCCACTTTGCTTGTTTAAAACTATTTTACAACTATATTTACTATTTTACCTTTGATAACAATAATCTTAACAATTTCTTTACCTTCAGTGAATCTCTTTACATTTTCTTGTTCTAAAGCTTTTTCTTTTACTACTTCTTCACTATCATTAACATTTATTGTTATAGTAGCTCGTACTTTACCATTTACTTGTACTGCTATTTCTTTTTCTGTTTCTACAAGTTTAGACTCATCATATGTAGGCCATTTTTCATAGCATAAAGGTTCATATCCTAAAGATTCATTTAACTCTTCTGTAATATGAGGAGCGACTGGATTTAATAGTGTTAAAAGCAAATGATAATCTTCTTTAGTTATACTATCTAAATCATCATAGGCATTAGTTAGTATCATTAATGAAGATATATAAGTGTTATAACTCATTCTTGATAGTGATGAATCTAAGTCTTTTATTGTTTTATTTTGTAAAACTATTAATGAATCTGTAAAGCCTGTTTTATCATTAACTTTAGACTTTAGACGTTCTACTTTATCTAAGAATCTCTTACATCCTCTTAGGGAATCTGTACTCCATGGTACATCTTGAGTATAGTCACCCATAAACATTTCATAAGTTCTAAGAGTATCAGCACCATATTCTTTAACTATGTCATCAGGATTTATTACATTTCCTTTACTCTTACTCATCTTCTGATTGTCTGGTCCTAAAACCATTCCATGACTAACACGAACATCAATCATTTCTTTAGATGGAACTAAGCCAATATTATATAAGAACTGTACCCAGAATCTCGCATATAGTAAATGTCTTGCTGTATGTTCCATACCTCCATTGTACCAATTTACTTTTTGCCAATATTTCATAGCATCCATAGAAGCGAACTCTTTGTCATTATCTGAATCCATAAATCTTAAGAAATACCAAGATGAACCTGCCCAGTTAGGCATAGTATCAGTCTCACGTTTAGCAGGACCACCACAGCATGGACAAGTTGTATTAACCCAGTCTGTTATTTTAGCAAGAGGTGACTCTCCTGTATCTGTTGGTTCATATTCTGCAACGTCTGGAAGTAATAGAGGTAGGTCTTTCTCATCCATTGGTTGCCATCCACATTTTTCACAGTATATCATTGGTATTGGTTCTCCCCAGAATCTTTGTCTTGAGAAAATCCAGTCTTGTAAACGATAGTTTGTTTTTTCTCTTCCTAAATTGTTTTCTTTTAAGTACTCTAGCATTCTATTTATAGAGTCTTTTTTATTTGTATAACCATTTAAGAAGTCTGAGTTAATCATTTTACCATCGCCAGTATAAGCTTCTTTAGAGATGTCTCCTCCTTCAATTACTTCGATAATTGGAATATTATATTTCTTAGCAAAGTCATAATCTCTTTGGTCATGAGCAGGAACTGCCATAATTGCACCTGTTCCATAACCCATCATAACATAGTCAGAGATAAAGACGTCAACTGTATTACCACTTACAGGATTCTTTACAGTTATACCTTCTAGTTTTACACCTGTTTTATCTTTGTTTACTTCTACTCTTTCAAAGGCACTTTTACTTTTAGCATATTCTTGATACTTTCTTACTTCACCCATATTAGTAATTATATCTTTTAGTTTTTCTAATATTGGATGTTCTGGTGCTACTACCATGAAAGTTACACCAAACAATGTATCACATCTTGTAGTATAGACAGTTAATTTATCATTAGTCTCTTCAATAGTAAAATCTATCTCTGCACCTGTTGACTTACCTATCCAGTTTATTTGTCCTAGTTTTACACGTTCTGCAAAGTTTGTATCATCTAAACCTTTAAGTAAATCTTCGGCATAATTACTCATTCTTAACATCCATTGTTCTTTTTCTTTTTGAACAACTTTACTACCACATCTCTCACATACACCACCAGCGGCATCTTCATTTGACAATACACTTTTACAAGTTGGACACCAATTTACATCTTTCTTATCTTTATAAGCCATACCATGTTTGTAAAATTGTAAGAACTGCCACTGAGTCCATTTATAGTATTCTGGATCGGTAGTAGAAAATTCTCTATCCCAGTCAAATGAGAATCCAAGTGACATCATTTGTCCTTTAAAGGTTTTTATATTTTCTTTAACAGCATCTTTAGGATGAATATGATTTTTAATAGCATATTGTTCTGCAGGTGCACCAAAGGCATCCCACCCCATTGGAAATAAAACGTTATATCCTTGCATACGTTTTACTCTTGCAAGTACATCTTGAGCAGTATAACTTCTAACATGACCTACATGTAATCCTGCTCCTGATGGATAAGGAAACTCTACTAAAATATAGTATGGCTCCTTATCTTTTTCTCCTGTTACAGCTTTAAAGCACTTATTATTTAGCCAATAATCTTGCCATTTCTTTTCTATATCATTAATTTTTTCCATTCTTACAACATCCTTTCTTCTTGTATATTCTTCCTACTATATCATAACTTACAAGTATTAATAGCATTATTAAGACAAAGCCTATTAATAACTGTAAATAAAAACTATCTAATAATGAGACTATTGTTACTACTAATGAAATATCAAAAGCACTAACAGCACTTATTATATTTAAGAGTCTCTTATAGTTTAGTTTATCTAAATCAAGATTATATTTGCCTATCAGGTAATTAACCTCAACTGGTTTCTTTCTTCTTTTATCTTTTTTAGATTTTCTTACTAAAAATAATTCATATATTATAAAAACTAGTAAGAAAGTCATAATAAATAATATTAACTCATCTAACATAATACTCCTCCTAACAAAAATAGATTCCTATTAACAAGAACGAGTTAAACCCGTGGTACCATCTTGCTTCATAGAAATCTATGCACTTTAAAGTTATATCGGACTTATCCGTAAATGTTTAAGGTTATCAAGTTCAAAAAGCTATTATGTTTGTTTCCACCAACCACAAACTCTCTATAGAAATAGGTCTTTTTTACTACTACAACCACATTTAAAATCTAGTATTATTATATAAAATAATATAGAGTAATGCAACTACTTTTTGTTAAGGCTATAAGTTTTTACTTTATAGGCTTTATTTGAATGTACAATATCATTGCATATAGGAAGCATCTCTTGTTTGGAAATACGACAAAGGCTTGATGACTTTCTATTTGATGTTGGAAACATTGTAATTATTTTATTAGTATTAGGAATAGTTGCCACCCTAAAAAAGTTTAAACTTAAACCAGTTTCACTTCTACCAATATCTTTAAAATAAAATATATAGGTATCCGAAAAATCCCATTTAAGTTTTATTTCTCTTTTTTCAAATTCTATATTTCTAGTCGCTACTAAAAATAGTTCTTCTAAATCATAATGACTATAAAATATAGAACTAGTATTTTCATTAGGATTATTATTAGCACTAGTATGTCTTAATTCAATATGTTCTAAGGCCCTATTATAATCGTATTTTACATATTGCTGTTCTTGGTAATCAAGTTTTTTAGGTGTTTCTATCCTCTTATTTACAAATAACTTTAAGAATACTTGTACTCTTCTTAAATATCGTTCTGCTTTTATTAGGTCTTTTTCCCATTTTAAGTCTTGAAAATTTCTATTTTTATTTTTCTTCCATAAATTGTATAGTTTGTCATATTTTTCTAACTTAATATAGATTTCTGAAAGTGATTTAAATACACAAAAGTAATTTGAATCCTGTCCTTTTAATATCTCTAATGCTTCCTTTAACTCTCCTCTTTGGGTGTAAATGTTAGCAAGAGTACTTGATATTTCTGGGTCATTATTAAAATCAAGATATCCTTTGAGTAAAGCTTCTGCTTTATTTATATCTCCATTTTCAATGCATTCTTTAGCTTCTTTTAAAATTGTCTTCTTTATATCGGTTTCCATAGCTCTTCTCCATTTTAATCATTGTAGTACAGAATGAGAGAATGAGCAAGTGGAAATTATAGGCAAATAATGACATTATTTTGTTTTCTTCTTTACTTTAGAAGATAGTTCACTTACTAAATTACCACACATAAGTCCAATATAAGCTCCTACTGATGTAATTAAAATCCAAAAAGTTGTATCTTCCATATTAGTTTTTCTACTTTCTCTTACCTTTATTACACTATCATAATTAACAGTTTTAATATTTATTTCTTCTAAAATATTTTCATAATTTGCAGGCAATTCTCTAGTTTCTACTTGATATTCATCAGTATTATCATAATTAGTTATTGCAGATAAAGAGTTTCCATTCTCAAATTGATTTTGTTTTGTAGTTATTTCTTCATCTTTTAAACTACCATTTGAAAAACCATAGGCTTCTACATCATAATAATCTCCAGCTTGTATATAGCTTTTTACTTCTAATTCATTCATATTTTCAAGTTCATATTCAGTTAAGAACTGTGAAGTTGGATTTAATCTAGTTAAACCTTCTGTTGTCCTAATAGTGGCATCTGTGGTTACTTGATAATTCTCTATATAATCTCTTACAAATGGTTTCCTGTCAATTAAGACAAGATTTAATCCTCCTATTATTAAACCTCCTGTGACAGCTCCTATTGTTAAGTTTCTAACATATTTATTTTTTCCTTGCATACTACTTCCTCCTCGAGATACGTTTTATTATAGCACTGTTTAAGATAAAATAAAATATGAAATACCCCGGGGAGATGAATTCTCACATACAATCTGTATGCTTACTGGCTCTGCCAACACATCGTTATTCCCTCACAAGTATTTCATCTGTATAGATATTATATCATACTTGTACAAAAAAAGAGACATTATTTTGTCTCTTCTTTAGTCTCTTCATCTATTAATTTAATGATAGCAAGTAATGCTCCATCTCCACGACGTTCACCTAATTTAAATATTTGTGCATATCCACCATTTCTACTTGCATAAAGTGGAGCTAGTTCATTAAATATTTTATTTACAACAGCTTTGTCATTGTGAAGAAAAGCTAGGGCTCTACGACGACTACCAAGATCTCCCTTCTTACCATAAGTAATCATTTTATCAACAGCTTTTCTAACTTCTTTAGCTCTTGTTTCAGTAGTTGTTATTTGGCCATTCATAATTACTTGTTTAGTAAGAGTTGCTAACATACTTCTTCTGTGTTTATTATCAACGCCTAATTTTCTATATGCCATAAGTTTACCTCCTTAATCATCTTCTCTTAGGTCAAGCCCTAATTCTTTAATTTTATCTAATACTTCTTTTAATGATTTCTTTCCTAAGTTACGGATTTTCATCATATCGTTTTCACTCTTATTAACTAAGTCTTGTAAGGTATGAACACCTGCTCTTTTTAAGCAGTTATATGCTCTTACTGAGAAGTCTAAATCTTCAATAGATGTTTCTAGTGCTTTAGTCTTAGGATCTTCTGTTTTTTCTATCATCATACCACTTACATTAGAGATATCACTTAATTCTGTAACTAGTTTAAAGTGTTCAATTAAGATTTTAGCTGCTAAAGCGATAGACTCTTCTGGTTTAATAGAACCATTAGTCCATACTTCCATTACTAATTTATCGTAACTTTCATCTTGTCCAACTCTAGCACTTTCTACTTCATATGAAACTCTTTCAATCGGAGAATAGATTGCATCCATAGCGATGAAACCATTTTTCTTATCATCTTCTCTAAGATTAGAATCTTCACTCTTAACATAACCACGACCATTAGTAACAATCATAGTCATGCTTAAAGCACCACCTTTAGCAAGATTTGCGATAACATGATCTTTATTGATTATTTCAATATCACTATCTGCTTCAATATCAGCAGCTGTTACTACTCCTTCTCCAACTTTATTAAGAGTAATTATTTTAGTATCTTCTGTATGATTCTTAACAACTACTCCTTTTAAGTTAAGGATAATTGTAGTTACATCTTCTATAACTCCATCCATAGTTTGGAATTCATGTAATACACCATCAATTTTAACAGCACTAATTGCACTACCTGGTAATGATGATAACATTACTCTTCTTAAAGCATTTCCTAAAGTTGTACCAAAACCTCTTTCTAGTGGTTCTAGTTCAAATTTTCCATAGAAATTATTTTCTACATAATCAGTAATTTTATAAACTGGTTTTTCAAATTCTATCAATTTATTAACCTCCCTTTTATTATCCACGAGGACGCTTTGGTGGACGGCATCCATTATGTGGAATTGGTGTAACATCAGTAATTCCTGTTACTTCAAGACCTGCTGTTTGAAGTGATCTAATTGCTGTTTCTCTTCCTGGTCCTAATCCTTTAACAAATACTTCTACTTTACGCATTCCCATATCATATGCAGCTTTTCCTGCTTGTTCTGCTGCCATACCTGCTGCGAATGGTGTTGATTTCTTACTTCCTTTAAATCCTAGTGCACCAGCTGATGCCCAACTTACAGTGTTACCTTCTTTATCAGTAATAGTAATAATTGTATTATTAAAAGTTGCACCAATATGTACTACACCTTCAGGTATATTCTTTTTAACTTTTCTTTTTCTTGTTTTATAAGCCATAATAACCTCCTAACTACTTTTTCTTGTTAGCTACTACTTTACCTCTACCCTTACGAGTACGAGCGTTTCTATTTGTTCTTTGACCTCTTACAGGTAATCCTTTTTTATGACGTGTTCCTTCATATGAATTAATTTCCATTTTAGTTTTGATATTCATACTAACTTCACGACGTAGATCACCTTCAGTTGGATGTTTATTGATTTCATCTCTTAGAGCGATTAACTCATCTTGAGTTAAATCTCCTGCTTTCTTAGTTGGGTCAACTTTAGCATTTTTACAGATTTTCTTTGCTAAACTTCTACCAATACCATAGATATATGTAAGTGATATACATATATGCTTATCATTTGGAATATCTACACCTTTAATACGTGCCATAACTTCTCCTCCTTATTAACCTTGTACTTGTTTGTGTTTTGGATTTTCACAAATTACTCTGATTTTACCTTTTCTTCTTACTATTTTGCATTTTGGGCAAATTTTCTTTACACTTGCTCTTACTTTCATTTTTATCCCTCCTATTATTTACGATAGGTAATACGCCCACGTGTTAAATCATAAGGTGATAGTTCTAACATAACGGTATCCCCCGGTAAGATGCGAATGTAGTTCATTCGTATTTTACCAGAAACGTGAGCTTCTACTATATGTCCGTTTTCTAGTTGTACTTTGAACTTACCACCTGGTATAATTTCTAGAACTTTACCTTCAACTTCAATAACATCATCTTTAGCCATTCTTTCACTCTCCTGTTAATATAATAACTCCTTCATTAGTAATCGCTATTGTATGTTCAAAATGTGCTGACAATGAAGAGTCTTCTGTTTTAACGGTCCAGTCATTATCTTCTATATAGATATCTGGACTTCCTAAAGTTAACATTGGTTCAATGGCAATAACCATGCCATCTCTAATTTTAGGTCCTGTTCCTTTAGTACCATAGTTTGGAACATCTGGTGCTTCATGAACACTAGTTCCAACACCATGTCCTACTAATTCTTTAACGACACCTAAGTTATGTTCGGTTGCATATTTTTCAACGGCATAACTGATATCGCCTATTCTATTACCGACTTTCGCTTGTTTAATACCTTCATATAAAGCTTTTTCTGTATGTTCTAATAGGTATTTAGCATCATCACTTACTTCACCTACGGTGTAAGTCCAAGCTGAATCGCCATGATAACCTTTATAACAAGCGCCAATATCTATTGATATTATATCACCATCTTGTAGAACTCTATCACTTGGAAAGCCATGAACTACTTCATCATTAATACTTACACAAAGTGTAGAAGGAAATCCTTCATAACCTTTAAATGATGGTGTCGCTCCTTTACTTCTTATGAATTCTTCGGCAAGTCGGTCTAACTCTTTTGTTTTGATACCAGCTTTAATATGGGGACGTAAATACTGATGAGTAAGATAGACAATATGTCCAGCTTCTTTTAATAACTCAATTTCTCTTTTACTTTTTAAAGTAATCATTCTTTACATCCCCTTTTTTAAAACGGCATCTATTCTTTTAGAAACTTCCTCAACTGAATCATTTCCATTGATTACATATAATATACCTTTTTTGGCATAATAGTCAAGTAGTGGTTTAGTTTTTTCTATATATAAATTATATCTATTCTTAAATGAAGTTATGTTATCATCGTTTCTTTGATATAATTTACCATTACATTTATCACAGATTGACTCTTGTTTAGGTTTCTCATTATCGGAATTTATGTTATAAACACTTCCACAGTCTTCACAGATTCTTCTTCCAGTTATTCTTTTCTCAAGTATTTCTTCAGAAATATCTAACTGAATGACATAGCCTAGTTCTTGATTAAGACTATTAAGTATCTCATCATATTTATAGGCTTGCTCTATGTTTCTTGGAAAACCATCTAAGATATAACCATTTTTACAGTCATCTTGTGATAAACGATTTCTTAGAAGTTCATAAGTAACTTCATCTTTTACTAAGCCTCCACTACTTAATACTTCAGAAATATATCTACCTAATTCACTATCTTTTTTAGATTCTTCTCTTAAGATGTCTCCTGTTGAGATATGTGGTAGGTTATATTTCTTTTCTAAAATAGCACTTTGGGTCCCCTTACCTGCAGCAGGTGGGGCGATAAAAATTATATTTTTCATCTTCTACTATAACCCTTCTTATAATTTCTAGAAAGAAGACTTCCTTCTATTTGTTTATAAGTTTCTAGGGCAACTCCTACAACAATTAGTAATCCTGTACCTCCAATACTAACACTTGTTGGTAAACTTGTTACATTAGAGAATATTATTGGTAAGGCTACGATAATTGCTAAGAAGACTGAACCTAGACAAGTTATTCTTGTTAATACTTTTGATAAGTAAGTTTTAGTTTCATTACCTGGTCTAATTCCTGGAATGTAACCTCCACTTTCTTGAAGATTTTTAGCAAAGTCTTCTGGTTTGAAAACCATATAAGTATATACAAATCCAAATAGGAATATAAATATTACATAGATTATAAATCCTACAGGTGTTGTATATGTTAAATAGTTTTGAACGAAAAGACTAAAGCTTTCATTATTTATTAAGCCTGCGATAATTCCTGGAATTGCCATTAAACTTGATGCGAATATCACAGGTACAACCCCAGCGGTATTTACTTTAATTGGAACATAAGATGCGCTTTGTCCATATGTTGTTGATTTATTAGCATATTGAATTGGAACTTTTCTCTCTGCCATCTGTACGAAGATAACTCCAACGATGATAGCAAAGTAGATTATTGCAAATAGGATAAATTTAACTACTCCTAATGTTATTTCTTGAGCAGTACCATCAAATACTACTAATCCCTGGAAAGCATCAATAAACATCCCGGGTAGTGTGGCAATAATTCCTGCCATAATTATTAGACTTAAACCATTACCTATACCTTTTCTTGTAATTTGATCTCCTAACCAAAGTAGGAATGCTGTACCTGCTGTTAATACTACTGATATATAGATATATTCAGTGGCACTTGCACTTCTACCTAAGAACATAAATGAGAAGGCATAACCTTGTAAAAGTGCAAATAGTATTCCCATATATCTTGAATAGGTATTAATTTTTTGTCTACCTACATGTCCTTGTTTATTTAGCTCTTGGAAATAAGGAATTAGCTCTCCTAATAGTTGCATAACAATCGTTGCTGTAATATAAGGCATAACACCTAAAGCAAAGATTGAAAAGTTTTGTAAAGCTCCACCACCCATAGTATTAACTAATTCTAGGAATCCTAGGTTTTTAGTAATACTTTCAGTTCCTGGAACTTGAATAGTTGTTCCTATTATAAATATTGCTAATGCTACTAAAGTAAAACCAATTCTTTTTAGTAAATCTCTATTTGTAGGTTTAAATAATTGCTTCAATAGAGGCATTTTAGATCACCTCGGCTTTACTTCCTGATTCTTCTATTTTTCTTAAAGCACTACTTGAAAATCTATGAGCTTGAATTGTAATTTTCTTTTCAAGTGTACCATTTCCTAATACTTTAATTCCATCTAGTTGTTTTTTAACAATTCCTTTTTCTTTAAGTAATGCTGGTGTAACAACATCTCCATCATTAAATACATTTAAATCTCCGACATTGATAACTGCATATACTGTTTTAAAATCATGATTACTAAATCCTCTTTTTGGAAGGCGTCTATATAGTGGTAATTGTCCACCTTCGAATACTGGTGAAACTCCTCCACCACTACGAGCGTTTTGTCCTTTTTGTCCACGGCCTGATGTTTTTCCTAATCCTGAACCAGGTCCACGTCCTACTATCTTTTTACGGAAAGTAGCACCTTCATTTTTCTTTAATTCATGTAACTTCATTATCCTAAAATCTCCTCTACAGTTTTACCACGAAGTTTTGCAACCTCTTCTGGTGTTTTAATACTCTTAAGACCATTTATAGCAGCATTTGCCATATTTAGTTTAGTTCTAGCTCCAAGAGATTTTGATACAACATCACGAACTCCAGCTAGTTCAAGGACAGCTCTTACACTACCTCCAGCAATGATACCAGTACCTTCTTTAGCTGGTTTTAACATTACTCTAGCAGCTCCACTTACTCCTATTACTTCATGAGCAATAGTTCTTCCATCAATTAATTCTATAGTAATCATATTCTTATTAGCATTGCTTATTGCTTTCTTAATAGCATCTGGTACTTCAAAAGCTTTACCTGTACCGATACCAACATGTCCTTTACGATCTCCAACAACAACAACTGCTGAAAAACGACGTTGACGTCCACCTTTTGTAACTTTAACTACACTTTTAAGTTGAACGACTAGTTCTTCAGTTTGTTTTTCTTTGGCATCGTTTGTTTGTTTTTGCATATTTACCCTCCTTAGAACTCTAGTCCATTTTCACGTGCAGCATCTGCTAATGCTTTAACACGTCCATGATAAAGATATCCACCTCTATCAAATACTACTTTTTTAATGCCAGCTTCACTACATTTTTTAGCGATACTAACACCTACAGCAGTAGCTGCTTCAATGTTTGATTTATTCTTTAAATTTAAATCTTTATCTCTAGAAGAAGCAGATACTAAAGTAGTAGAACTCTCATCATCGATAACTTGTGCATAAATTGCAGTGTTTGATCTAAATACATTTAGTCTTGGAATCTCACTTGTTCCACATAAATGAGTTCTAATTCTAGCATGACGTACTTCTCTCATGCTATTTCTTGACTTTTTATTAATCATATATTTCTCTCCTTCCTACTAGCTTAAGCAGCTTTCTTTCCTTCTTTACGTCTAATATGTTCATCTTTATAGCGAATACCTTTACCTTTATATGGTTCAGGGCGACGTACTTTTCTTACGTTGGCAGCAAATTCACCAACTAAGGCTTTATCAATACCTTTAACTGTTATTTCTGTATTAGATGATGCTTCTACAGTAAGCCCTTCAGGTATAGTCATTTCTACAGGATGAGAATACCCAGCATTAATAGTTAATTTTTTACCACTTACATTGAAACGATATCCAACACCTACTATTTCTAGTCCCTTCTCATATCCTTTAGTTACACCTGTAATCATATTTTGAAGAAGTGCATTCATTGTTCCATGCATTGCTTTTACTGCATCGCTTACTCTAGTTAATGTTATTTCATTATCTTTTTGTTCCATGCTAATTCCTTTTAGCATCTTTTGGCTCAAGCTTCCCTTTGGGCCAGTAACTGTTACGATTCCGTTTTCTTCTTTAACTGTTACTCCTGCGGGAACTTCAATTTTACGATTTCCAATACGGCTCATTCAAAACACCTCCTTTTACCAAACATAAGCTAAGACTTCGCCACCAAGTTTTTGTCTTCTTGCTTCTTTATCTGTCATAATTCCCTTAGATGTAGAAACTATTGCAATTCCTAGTCCATTTAATACTACTGGAATTTCATCAGTTTTAGCATATACTCTAAGTCCTGGTTTAGAAATTCTCTTTAAGCCTGTTATTACTCTTTCTTTGTTTTCACCATATTTTAATGTTAGAACGATTGTACCTTGTACATCATTTTTTTCTAACTTGTAATCTTTAATAAATCCTTCTTCTTTTAAAATTCTTGCTATTTCTAATTTTAATTTTGATGAAGGAACTTTTACTTCTTCATAACGCATAGCATTAGCATTACGAATACGAGTTAACATATCTGCAATTGTATCTGTAACTACAGCCATCTTTTTTCCTCCTTTTCTACCAGCTTGATTTTTTAACGCCTGGTATTTGTCCTTTATAAGCCAATTCACGGAAGCAAATACGGCAGATTCCAAATTTACTCATAACTGCATGTGGTCTGCCACAACGTGAACAACGTGTATATTCACGTACTTTGTATTTTGGCTTTCTACTTTGTTTTACAACCATACTTTTTCTTGCCATCTTTTACCCTCCATTACTTTCTAAAAGGAATTCCTAAACCTTTTAATAAGTCATAAGCTTCTTCATTAGTTTTAGCAGTTGTTACGAATATAATATCCATACCACGTACTTTTACTATTTCATCATAGTTTATTTCACTAAAGATTAATTGTTCTTTAATACCTAATGTATAGTTACCACGACCATCGAAAGATTTTGGATTAACTCCTCTAAAATCACGAACTTGTGGAAGTGAGATAGAAATTAGTTTATCAACAAAGTTATACATGTTATCACTTCTAAGTGTTACTTTACAACCTATCTTTTGTCCTTCTCTAATCTTGAAACCAGCGATTGATTTCTTTGCTTTTGTAACTACTGGTTTTTGTCCTGAGATTTTTTCAAGGTCTGAAAGCGCAGCATCTAATAGTTTAGAATTTGTAGTAGCATCTCCAACACCCATATTGATAACAACTTTTTCTAGTTTTGGTACTTCCATTATTGATTTATAACCATATTTACTCATAAGAGCTGGAACTACTTCTTTATTATACTTTTCTTTTAATGTCATTTATGTAACCTCCTTCCACTAATCTAGTACTTCTTTAGATTTTGTACTTATTCTTACTTTTTTTCCATTTTTGTCTGTTGTATGTCCGATTCTTGTGCCTTTTTTAGTCTTAGGATCAATTATCATTACATTAGAGGCATCAATAGGTGCTTCTATTTCAAGAATTCCACCTGAGTTATTTCCTGTAGGTTTTTGATGTTTCTTAACAATATGTACTCCTTCTACAATAACTTTATTTTCGCTTCTAAGTGTTTTGATTATTTTTCCTTCTTTACCTTTATCAGCACCACTTATAACAACGACTTTATCTCCAACTTTTAACTTCATAACTTTCCTCCTTATAGTACTTCTTTCGCAAGACTTACTATCTTCATATAGTCTTTATCACGAAGTTCACGTGCTACTGGACCAAAGACACGAGTTCCGACTGGACTTTTATCATCTCTAATGATTACACATGCGTTATCATCAAATTTGATATAACTACCATCTTCACGTCTTACTCCTCTTTTGCTTCTTACGATTACAGCTTTTACAACTTTACCTTTAGGAAGTGGTGAATTTGGTATAGCATTTTTAACGGTTCCAACAACTACATCTCCGATATTTCCAGTTTTAACATGACTTCCTCCTAGCACTCTGATTACTAATAATTCACGTGCTCCTGAGTTGTCTGCAACTTTTAATCTACTTTCTTGTTGTAACATAGATTATCCTCCTTTACCTTAAGAGTTATAGAATAACTGCTTCTTTTACGATTTCTTTTAAGTAGAAATGTTTAGTCTTAGAAATTGGTTTTGTTTCAACAATTCTAACTACATCTCCTACTTTTGCTTTATTTGTTTCATCGTGTACACTGTATTTTTTAGATGATTTAACTCTTTTGTGATATTTTGGGTGCATTTTATGTGTTTCTACTAAAACTGTAATAGTTTTATTGTTTTTTGTACTAACAACTTTACCAACTAATTCATGTGTCATTTTCTTTTCCATAACTTACCTCCTAATCAACCTTTTCTTCTTTCTCACGTTCTTTTAAAACGGTTTTTAGTCTTGCTACTTGGTGTCTTAATTCTCTAAGGCGTGAAGGTTTTTCTAGGTTACCCATTGCTCCACTAAATCTTAAGTTGAATAGTTCTTCTTTAGATTCTTTAAGTTTTGCATTGATCTCTTCGTTTGATAATTCTCTAATTTCTTTAACCTTCATTAGTAACACCTCCTGCTACTTTATCTTCTTTCTTTACAAATTTGCAAGTTATTGGTAATTTATGGCTTGCTAGTCTTAATGCTTCACGAGCTACTTCTTCAGAAACACCTGCTACTTCAAACATGATTTTTCCTTCTTTAACTACTGCTACCCATTCTTCAACATTACCTTTACCTTTACCTTGACGAGTACCGATAGGTTTTTTAGTTAGTGGCATGTGTGGGAATATGTTTATCCATACTTTACCACCACGTTTCATATAACGAGTCATGGCAACACGAGCTGCTTCGATTTGATTTGCTGTAATCCATGCTCCTTCTTTAGCTTGTAATCCATACTCACCAAAGTGTAACTCACGATTACCTCTTGATTTGCCTTCGTAAGGTAATCTGTGAACACGACGATATTTAGTTCTTGATGGTATTAACACTCTAATTACCTCCTTTAGCTTTACTTTCTTTTCTTTCTTTAGTATCTTTACTTACTTTATTCTTTGATGGTAGGATTTCGCCTTTGTAAATCCATACTTTTACACCAATTTTACCATATGTTGTATCTGCTTCACTTGTAGCATAATCAACATCTGCTCTTAATGTATGTAGTGGGATAGTTCCTTCTGTATATCCTTCACTACGAGCCATATCAGCACCACCTAAACGTCCTGATACTTTTGTTTTGATACCTTTAGCTCCTGCTTTCATTGCATTTCTAATTGCACGTTTTTGAGCCATTCTAAATGATGCTCTATTTGTAATTTGACTTGCAATTGAATCTGCAACTAATTGTGCATTAAGGTCTGCTTTCTTAATATCAACGATTGATATATTAATGTTTTCACCAACGACTTTTGATAGTTTATCCTTAAGTTTTGTAATTTCTTCTCCACCGCGACCGATGATAACACCTGGACGTGATGTATGGATAGAAACTTCACATTTCTTTGGAGTTCTTTCTATTTCGACTTTGGCAATTCCTGCATTTTTAAGATTTTTTTCAAGGTATTCTCTAATCTTAATATCATTTACTAAGACGCTAGATACTTCACCTTTAGGAGCATACCATTTAGCTTCCCAATCTTTGTTGATGCCAAGTCTTAGTCCGTTTGGATTAACTTTTTGTCCCATTATAGTTCCTCCTTATTATTTTGCAGCCACTACAATAACTATGTGACTTGTTCTTTTATCATTATGTCCGATGCGTCCACGTGAGTCGAATAATACTCTTTTCATTACTGGACCAGCATCTACACGTGCTTCCTTTACATATAAATCGTCAGCATTTAATCCGTTATTATTTACGGCATTTGCTACTGCTGAATTTAAGACTTTCTTAGTAAGGCGAGCCGCTTTTTTATTTGTATTTTCTAATATTGCTAGAGCATCACTTACTTTTTTACCACGAATAGTATCAATTACTAAACGAGCTTTAATAGGTGATATTCTTTGCATTTTAGCGATTGCTTTTGCTTCCATTTTTAACTCCTCCTAGTCTTTATTATTTTTTGTCAGAGCCATGTCCACCATTTTTACGAGTTAAAGCAAATTCTCCTAATTTGTGTCCAACCATGTCTTCAGTAACATAAACGGGGATAAATTCTTTACCGTTATGAACTGCAAAGGTGTGGCCGATAAATTCAGGAAAGATAGTAGAACGGCGTGACCAAGTTTTAATTACTTCTTTTTTTCCAGTTTCATTTAATTTTTGAACCTTTTTTAATAGTCTTGGAAATACATAAGGTCCTTTCTTTAAACTTCTAGCCATATTTTATCCTCCTATTTACTATTACGACGACGTACAATAAATTTGTCTGTCTTTTTATTATTTCTTGTTTTATATCCAAGAGCAGGTTTACCCCATGGAGTAAGAGGTGCCTTACGTCCAACTGGAGCACGTCCTTCACCACCACCGTGTGGATGGTCATTAGGGTTCATAACAGAACCACGAACTGTTGGGCGAATTCCCATATGACGTTTACGTCCTGCTTTACCAAGTTTAACTAAGCTAGCATCTTCGTTACCAACAACACCAACTGTAGCCATACAAGTACCAAGTACTTTTCTTTGTTCTCCACTTGATAATCTAATCATTACATATTTTCCTTCACGTCCTAGAATTTGAGCACTAGTTCCAGCACTTCTTGCTAGAGCAGCTCCTTTACCTGGGCGAAGTTCAATGTTATGAATAACAGTACCTACTGGAATATTCATAATAGGAAGAGCATTTCCTACTTTGATATCTACGTTTTCACCGCTTATTACTTTGTCTCCTACTTTTAAGTTCTTAGGCGCGATGATGTATCTCTTTTCTCCATCCATATAGTTGATTAATGCAATGTTTGCTGTTCTATTTGGATCGTATTCTATGCTTGCTACAACACCAGCGATATCTTTCTTATCTCTTTTGAAGTCGATAAGACGATATTTTCTTTTAACTCCGCCACCTTGATGACGAACAGTTATTTTTCCTTGATTATTACGTCCAGAGTTTTTCTTAAGTGTTACTGTTAAGCTTTTCTCTGGAGTAGATTTAGTAATCTCTTCGTTTGTTAGAGTACTCATTCCTCTACGTCCTGGTGTAGTAGGTTTATAATTTCTTATTGCCATATTTTAGTCCCTCCTTCTAACCAAGATCAATTTGTTCACCATCTCTTAGAGTTACAATAGCTTTCTTATATCTATTTGTAAGTCCAGTATAGCGACCAACTCTTCTTTTTTTAGGTTTAACATTTAATGTTCTTATTTCTTTTACATGTACTTTAAAGATTTTTTCAATAGCTTGTTTAATTTCAATTTTATTAGCTTTAGAAGAAACCTTAAATACATATTGATTCTTCTCTCCTAGAGAACCACTTTTTTCAGTGATAACAGGAGCTTTGATTATTTCTAAGTATTTAGTATCCATTATTTAAGAGCCTCCTCTATCTTTTTAATAGCTTCACTAGTAAAGACTACGACATCAGAGTTAACTAAGTCTAATACATTTAATTCATTAGCTGCTATTAAAGCAACACTAGGAATATTTCTAGATGCTAATATTACATTTTCTGTAAAGTCTTCTACTACAAATAGTACTTTCTTATCAGCTATTTTTAATGTATTTAATAATGTAATCATTTCTTTTGTCTTTGGAGTAGTAAATGATAACTCTTCCATAACGATTACTTCATTATCATTAAACTTATGACTTAAAGCACTCTTTAATGCTAATCTTCTTTCTTTACGATTTTGTTTCTTGCTGTAATCTCTTGGTACTGGAGTTCCATATCTTCCTCCACCTACCCATTGTACAGCTCTAATTGAACCTTGACGTGCATGTCCAGTTCCTTTTTGTCTCCAAGGTTTACGTCCTCCACCACTAACTTCTGAACGGTTTTTAGTAGAGTGTGTTCCTTGTCTTAATGATGCTCTTGCTAAAATAATTGCATCATATAATACTTTATCATTTGGGGTAATAGAAAATATTTCTTCATTTAATTTTAATTCATTTACTTTTTCACCTTTAAGATTTAAAAGATCTATCTTTTTCATACTTTTTCCTCCTTTCACTACATAACATAATTTTATTTAAACTGTAGTGATGATTATTCGTTTGTTGTTTCTGTTGACTCAGTAGTTGCAGCTTCTACTACTTCTTCAGTATTAGTATTTTCTTCTACTTCAGTAGTAACTTCAGCTTCTTTCATCTCTTCATAAGTGATTAAGTCTTTAGCAGTATTTTTCTTACCTGGCTTCTTGACAGCTGTTTTAATTACTACTAGTCCTTCTTTTGGTCCAGGCACATTACCTTTAATTAAAATTACATTATTTTCTAAGTCTACTGCTACTACTTCTAAGTTTTGAACAGTAGAGTTTACATTACCCATTTGTCCTGGTAATTTCTTACCTTTTAATACGTGCATTGGTCTCATTGTTCCAAGAGATCCTACTCCACGATGATATTGTGAACCATGTCCCATAGGTCCACGACTTTGATTGTGACGTTTAATTACACCTTGGAAACCTTTTCCTTTGCTAACTCCACTAACGTCTACAATTTCACCAGCTTCAAATACGCTAGCATCTAATACTTGTCCTAAAGTGTAATCAGCTACATTTACGCCTTTTATTTCTCTTAAGAAGCGCTTAGGTTCAGTATTAGCTTTAGTGGTATGACCCATCTTTGGTTTGTTACTTAGTTTTTCTCTAACTGTTTTATAACCTAATTGAATTGCTTCATAACCATCTGTTTCATTAGTTTTGATTTGTGTAACAACATTAGGTTCAACTTCTACAACAGTTACAGGAATAAGTTTACCATCAGTAGTGAATACTTGAGTCATTCCTTTTTTTGTACCTAAGATTCCTTTCATTTTCATTTCCTCCTATTTTAGATTGTTTTGATTTTGATATCGACACCACTTGGTAAATCAAGATGTGCTAATGCATCAATCGTTTCTTTACTTGGGCTTTTAATGTCAATTAATCTCTTGTGTGTTCTTCTTTCGAATTGTTCACGACTATCTTTATATTTGTGAACAGCTCTTAAAATTGTGAATTTCTCAATTTCTGTTGGTAGAGGTACAGGTCCAACTATATCTCCTCCAGTTCTTTTGATTGTTTCAACAATTTTAGTTACAGCATTGTCAAGTATCTTATGATCATATGCTTTTAACTTAATACGAATCTTTTGTGTTGACACTATTTACGTCCTCCCTTCGCCTATATCTAGTATAGACTTGCTCCGTGTGAATAACCCGATAACCAATTAACAACTCTTCCTGGTGTATCGACAACCTCCCACATCCAAGCAGTCACACGTAATTAATATTATCATAGAAATCCCCAGAATACAAGCATTTTTTGAAAGTTTTTTGGAAAAAAAATTGACATTTATATCTTATAAAGCAGATAATGAGATAAATAAATTGTGTAAAGGAGTTAAATATGTTTACAGAAAAAGTGATAGATAATAAAAATATGAATAAATTAGATGTGTTTTTTGGTTATGCTGCTTTTACCCCACTTTATAAAAGTAATTCAATTAATAACGACTTATATGCCTTTTATGAAGATTTTACTATAGGAAATATTAAAGATGTAGATATTCCTATAAATATTGATAAAGATAAAACTGTTAGAATTTGGAGTAGTCGTAATAACACTCAAGAGTATTTAAACTTTCTTTACTTTTGTTATAAACTTCCTAATAAAATATCTGTTATATTTGTAAATGAATACGATGAGTATGCTCATAGTGTTGGGGAAGTTGCAACTGAAGAGATTGCAAAATTATTAGAGTATGAACACAAGCTTACTAAGGAAGAAAAAGATAGATATAAAAATGAATGGATAAAACTAGTAAACAAAAATAGTGAAATAAGGCTTTTTAAAAATGGTAAAATTATTAGCACTAACTATGACTATTTAAATAGTTATATTGATAAGTACTATGATGAAAATAATATAAGACGAACTGTCGCTACTCTTATGGGCAATGATACTGAAAATAATTTAAGTTCTGATATTTATAACTTTTTAATTGAAAGAAAAAAAAAAAGAGTACTTAGATATACCCTATATATTTTTCCGAAAACTCATTTATAGATATTTAAATCTAGAGGCTCGTTTCTAACCAAATAAAATAAACACATAAATTTATGAAAATATCCAAAGGTTTTATGTTACCTAATTTTGATAAACTTCTTTATAAATATCATTACAATTAGTATACCGTATATTATTTGTTATTTCAGTGTTCTTTTCAAAAAAACAGTTCGCAAATTTAATAATCATTTATCTTTATTTTTTTACATAATTTTTAGAATTAATATTAACTATTTCATAAAAATTGTCTTCTAAGATTTGCTGCGTTTTTCCCACTGATGTAATTATAGCATATTCAATACTTAGTAGTTTTTCTTCTTTATTCCATCTTCTAGAATTTGTTTCTAAAAGTGCTTTCAAAGATTCCTTTTGGTTTTCAGTAATATTTTCTGGAATATAAACTACACCAAAACCTAAAGACATATCTTGATAATTATTTGTAGTTCTTTTAGTACCTAAAAACAAAGAATAACCTAATTGTCCTAATTTATTAATTGCCTCCATGGTATGAAGTTTATCTTCTTCAGTTGGATTTTTTCCTTCTAATAAATGATAAAAACCGCCAAAAGACATACCATGGTCATTACTTGAGCTTATAAAATCTCCACCTGGTGTGATAATATAACCATTAGCAAGTACTGAAATAAATGCTTTTTCTTCTTCTTCCATAAAAAAAGTGGTTCCATTTTTACTTTTAAACTCTAACATTATTTTCACCTCTTCATCGAATGTGTTTCATATTATATCATAAATTTACTGAATTTTAAACTTTTTTTACAATTTTAGTGTTAAAATTATTTATATTATTGAGGTGAATTTTATGGGAAGCCTTATAGATTTACACATTCATAGTAATTTATCTGATGGAGAATTATCTCCTAAAGAAATTATTGATAGAGCAGTTAATAATGGGGTTAGTGTTATTGCAATAGCAGATCATGATACAACTCTTGCTTATAATGATGAGTTATTTAATTATGCACAAACGAACAATATAAAGATAATTCCTGCTGTAGAAATATCTACTAAGTATAAGGGAATAGGTATTCATGTATTAGGCTATAACTTTGATATTAATAATATGAAACTAAAAGAAAAGTTATATGCTATACGTAATGCTAGGCATATTTATTTACATGATGTTGCGGCTAAATTAAAAGAGTTGAGTTATATCATTGATGTTGATTCTTTAGATAAGATTGATGCTGTTACTAAAGCTCATATTGCTCTTAATATTGTAGGAAATAAAGCTAATGAAGAGTTATTATAAAAAACCTTTGGACATATTCCTAATAAAGGTGAATTTATTGAAACAATAATGAATGAAGGATGTCCATGTTATGTAGAAAAAGAAGCTATTATTCCTAAGGAAGCTAGTAATTTAATAAGAGAAGCTGGTGGCAAAGTAGTTCTTGCTCATCCTGTCTGTTATAAATACGAAGATGACTTATCTGATGATGATATATTAAAACTAGTTAAAGAAATGAATCCTGATGGTATTGAAGCTAATTACATTTATTTAGATATAAATGGTAATAAAATCAATGAAAGTACTCATTGGAATAACTTTGCTAAACATCATAATCTAATAACGACAATAGGTTCTGACTTTCATAAGAATGACGGTATTCACTCTGACATTGGTTTAATTAATGAAGATATTAAATTAAATGAAAATGAGATTAACTCTATTATTGATAATCTTTTAAATTATGTTTTTCCACAAAAACTGTGCAAAAACTTTTTTATTGTCTTCTTTCAATATTATAATCTTCTTCTTTTTTACTAGCTCTTATAACACTACCTTTTCCATATTTTTTAATAATGCTATCCATTACTTCCTCTACCTTATCTTCTACTTTCACATCAGATTCTTCAAATAAAGACATCTGACTAACTGCTTTCTCTTTTAAATCACCTAATCTTACTCCTATATTTCTAATAGGATCTTCTTTCCAACTAGCTTCAAAGATTGTTTTAACTCCTTTATAGATTTCTTCTGTTACATTAGTAGGATTATCTAAAGTAATTTGATGAGAATAGTTTTTAAAAAGATTATTTCTATAAGTAACGGCAATAGTTCCTGTATATAGTTTTTGGCTTCTTAAAGTAAAAGAGACTTCTTCTGTTTCACTAAATAATATTTTTAATAAGTCTTCTTTTCTAGTTACATCATAAGGTAAGGTTCTAGAGATACTAATACACTTATTTTTAGCATTTCTAGGTTTTACTTTACTATAATCTATTCCTAAAGCTGCTTCTTTAAAGTAATCACCCTGGCTTTTAAAATGTTTTCTCAGTAAGTTAATGTTAGCTTCTGCTAAATCTCTAATAGTATATATTCCTAAGTCATTTAATTTTTTAGCAGAACTTTTACCTAACATAAATAAATCATTTACTTTTAAAGGCCACATTTTAGTTTCAATTTCATTTAAATAAAGAGTATGTACTTTATCTGGTTTTTCAAAGTCACTTGCCATTTTAGCACAAAGTTTATTTTCTCCTATTCCCACATTGACTGTGAAACCAAACTTTTCTTTGATCTCATCTTTTATTTTGTGAGCTAGTGATACATAATCATTACCATAAAGAAGTGTAGTACCTGTAAGGTCAAGAAAACATTCATCAATAGAGTATTGTTCTATTACAGGAGTATACTGTGATAGATAATTATATAACTTTTTAGATTGTTCTTTATAAAAAGCATAGTTAGGAGGAAATACTTGTAAGGCTTTACATTTACTTCTAGCACTATATAATGTCTCTGCTGTTACTATTCCATATTTCTTAGCGATAGGACTTTTAGCAAGGACTATACCTCGTCTTGCTTTTTCATCTCCTCCTATTACTGAAGGAATCTTTCTAATATCTTGTTTATAGCCATGATTTAAAAGATAGATAGCAGTCCAAGATAAAAAGGCATTATTAACATCGATATGAAAAATAATTCGCTGCATAGTTATCCCTCCTCTTTACTCTATTATATAATACGTTAGTTCTATTTGAAAGAGAAAAAAATAACCATTGCTGGTTATTTTACTCTACTAGGATTCATCATTTTAGTAAATGCTCTTCCTTTTTCTTCTATAGATTTATCTTCTTCTTTAAAGTCTTCCATAAATTTAAACCATTTATCTCTTACTTCTTTATAAGATAGTTCACTTTTAATAGGATCTCCCATAATACATTCATCCCATATAACTCTATCATTCGGATAATCTCTACTACGAACTTCCTTTAATCTTTTTCCACAAGCGACACAGTTACAAGTCCAATAGGTTCTGCCTTCGAATCTATCTGTAAAACCACTCACAAAGTACCAAGCTGGATGGGGACATCTTTTTTGTTGTTCTTCTAATATTATATTTTCTAAAGTTATTTCTTTTTTAATAGATTTACGATATTCTTTTTCTATACGTATGTATTTTTTCACATTATCATCTTCAAGTAATTTTTTTCTTTGTCTGTTTAAGTCTTCAAAACTTACTTTTAACTCTAATAACTTATCTTCATATGATTTTAGTTCTTCATCTGTCATAATTAAACCCTCCTACTTATAGGATAGCTCATCTAACCATTTAAATCAAGTTATTACCAGTCATTTCATCTGGTTTTTCTATATCCATATATTTTAGTATTGTTGGAGCGATATCTCCTAATTTACCTGTTTTAATTTCTTTTATATTATGGTCTGTAATAATAAATGGTACAGGGCTAGTTGTATGGGCAGTTATAACTTCTCCCTTATCATCTTCCATGATTTCAGAGTTACCATGGTCTGCTGTTATAAACATAGTAAATTCTTTTTCCTTACTTGCTTCATATAGTCTTCCCACATTTTCATTAACAGCTTTTACGGCTTTTACAACCTTATCAAATTTACCAGTATGTCCTACCATATCACAGTTAGCAAAGTTTAAAATGATTAAATCATATTTATCCATAACTTCTATTAGTTTATCTGTTACTTCATAAGCACTCATAGCAGGATACATATCATAAGTTGCTACATCTTTTCTTGGAATAATTATTTTATCTGTATTAGGAATATCTTTTTCTTCTCCTCCATCAAAGAAGTAAGTAACATGAGGATATTTACTAGCTTCTGCTATTCTTAGAATCTTTAATCCTTTTGATGCAGCATATTCTCCTAAGGTATTAGTTAGATGCATTGGTGGAAAAGCAGGAGTTGCAATAACTGTATGTTCTGGAGTCATCATAGTAACTAGTTTTACATTTTTAAAATCTACTCTTGGAAACTCTTTGAAGTCTTTATTAGTTATAGCAGTGAATGTTTGAGTAATACGATCTGGTCTAAAGTTAAGCATTACCATACCATCATTTTCTTTTAAAGTTCCATCATCTATTAATTTAGCAGGTACAATGAATTCATCCATAATATTTTGTTTATAAGAGTCTTCTATATAATTTTTATATGAATCTATTTTTGGTCCATCTCCATGTACTAATAAATCATAATATTTCTTAGTAACATTCCACATTCTTTCTCTATCCATAGAATAATATCTTCCTGAAATATCTGCTAGTTTACCAAAGCCTAGTTCATTAAGTTTATCATTCAATTCATCTAGAAATTTAAGAGCGACATCTGGAAGGGTATCTCTACCATCTAGGAAAGCATGAACATAGACATTATGAAAATTTTCTTTTTTACATAGGTCTAACATTGCAAAGAAGTGATTAATATGTGAATGAACTCCTCCATCACTTAATAGTCCAAATAAATGTAGGGCTGAATTATTTTCTTTACAGTGATTAATTATATCTAGTAAAACTTCATTTTTAAAGAAACTGCCATCTTCTATAGCATGATTAATTTGCATAAGAGGTTGGTCTACAACACGTCCTGCCCCTATATTTAAATGTCCTACTTCACTATTACCCATTTGTCCAGCTGGAAGTCCAACTGCTTCACCACTTGCTTCCAAAGTAGTATGAGGATATTCTTTCCATAAATTTATAATATTTTCTGGGTTAGCTGTGATTATAGCATTACCTTTCTTTTCTTCTCTATATCCAAAGCCATCTATAATTGTTAATAATACTTTTTGCATTGTTCACTCTCCTTAATATAATTGTTCATTTAAACAGAATATAGCATATATAGGTAAGTACCTAACATTTTTCTTTGTTGAAAAATTATTCTCAGTAATACGATAGGCATCTGTTACAATATATTTTTTCATAAAGACTGATAGGCTCTTTACTTTAGAACCTTGTTTAGTGGCAAGTTCTATAGGAATAATCTTACCCATTCTATTTTGAATAACAAAGTTTACTTCTGCTTTTCCTTCTGACTGATAATAATATAGGGAATAACCTGCTTCTACTAAAGTATGAGCGATATGATTTTCATATAGGGCTTGTTTAATATTATCATCTACTCTTAGTCTATCTTTAGTTAAGTTATATCTCATACTTAAAAGTCCATCATCTGGTAGATATAGTTTAAAACTATCAAGTTCTCTACAACTAGATAAAGGAGACTTTGCTACCCTTATTTTATATGAACGATAGACTAATTGATTAGTTACTAAATAATTAATAGAGTTTTCATACTCTTTAGCACGTCTACCATAACCTAAAACACCATATTGGAACTTTTTATTTTCTTTTTCTAATTGTTTAGGAATACTTTCCATTACTTCGATACCACGTTCTATATCTATTAAGTTTTTACTGTTTAGTAGTTCACTTTTATTAATATCAAAGACTCTTTCCATAATACTATCTAAATAACCATAATGTTTTTTATTAGCAAATGCTTCTACTACTTCAGGAAGTCCTCCTGTTATTAAATAGTCATAAAAGAAATCTAAAGCTTTAGTATGAACACTACAACTTCTATGATTATCATAAGCATATCTTATTTTATCTGCTGTTTCTTTTTCTCCAATAGCCCACAAGAATTCTTCATAGTCAATTTCTGTCATTATTTTATATTGAAATTCTTCTCCTCTAAACTTTAATAGAGAATCTCTACTTGCTGTAATAGCGATAACATGATAATCATTCTTATCATAACCAAATAGTTTTATTCCTTTAATTATCTCTTCATCTGTAACATTATCAAAGATTATTAAGGTATCATTTTTAACTATAGGAACTTCTGATATTATACTTAACGCTTCTGCTAGTCTTGTAATAGATCTTTCTTTTTTAAACAAGTCTTTTAAAATAGTATTATGGTCAGTATTAAAGTAAGCGACATACTGATAGTTTTGTTTACCAAAGTCTAAGGCTGTATAAGTCTTACCTACTTGTCTTGTTCCAATGATTAATAATGGTTTTCTTATTAAGTCTGTTTTCCATTTCAATAAAAATTTATTAATTTTTCGTTCCATTTAGTGTAGTCACCTCCCACATCTTCTAATATAAGTATATATTTATTCTTTTGTTTAGTCAATATTTTTGCAAAATAAAAAGACTACTACTGCTCGTCTTAATAATATTATTACTGCCTAATTGCATCTTGATGAAATTCAAGACGAAGTTTATCTGCGACTGTGACAATAAATTCTGAATTAGTTGGTTTTGCTTTATCGATATCAACGCTATGTCCAAATATTTCTTCCATTAACTGCCAATTACCTCTATTCCAACTTACTTCAATAGCATGTCTTATAGCACGTTCTACTCGAGAGACTGTTGTATCAAATTTCTCTGCTATATCAGGATATAGTTCTTTAGTAATTCCACCTATTACTTCAGGATGTTCGTAAAGGACTGTTATACCTTCTCTTATATATTGATATCCTTTAATATGAGATGGTACACCTAACTCATGTAATATCTTTGTTATTGATACTTGTAAGTTATTATATTTCATATCGATAGTTTTCTTATCATAATCATTCTTACTACTACACTCTAATATTCTTTTCTCTAGTTCTGTTAATTCAAAAGGTTTTAATATGAAGTAACTAATACCTAATTCACTAGCTTCTCTTATAACTTCTTGAGTATTAAATGATGTTAAAACTATTACTTTCTTATCTAGTCTTTTTTCTTTCATATCTTTTAGAACACTCATACCATCTTTATTAGGCATAATTAGGTCAAGAACAATTACATCATAATCCTCTTGATTATTTTCTATTAAGTTTAATCCTTCTACTCCATCATTCGCAGTTAAAGTAACTTCTATTTCTTTATTATCTTTAAAGTACTCCTTCACCATTTTAACTAGTTCAATATTATCATCAATCATTAATACGTTGGTCTTTTTCATTTTCTCTCCTTCCATATACTACCACGCATCTTAATTATATAACAGATAAGAAAAATATGATAGAGTAAAAAAAGAAAGATTTTGTCGAAAAAGAAAAAAGTTTTAATCTTTAATAGATAAAACTTTGTGTTTAGGTAATTCTAACTTAGGTAAGGTAGCATTTAAATGGTAAGTTGTTATCCCATTTGATTTATCTACTTCAAAATTAAATTTATCTTGTTCTGCTAATTCTTTAATATAAGAAGGTTTTATATACATATATTCTTCTTTATCTGATGATTTTATTGAAGAAACACAAATTATAGGATTACCATTTAAATAACCATTATTTATATAGTGTTCTAAGATTTTTGATGGAATAGTAGTATTACTAACTCTTTCGCACCATTGTGGAAAAGTTCCATTATAATCGTCAGAATATACTATTTTTTCATCAGAAAACGAAAAATCTAGGTCACTAAAAATACTATTCTCTGCTTCCAGTATAATTACTTTATTAATAAACTCTGCATAATATAGTTGACTACATTCTTTTATCTTATTTTCTATTATTTCTAAAACTTGCTCTCGTTTTTTTATGGCTTCTTCCTTTATCTTTATTAATTCTTCTAAATTTGGCATAATATCACTTCCTTAGCTTACTATTGTAACTTATCAAGAAACTCTTGTAAAGAAGAAAGTTTTAAAGATATTCCTCCTAGTAGAAAGCCATCTATATTTTTTACTTGCTTTAATTCATCAATATTATTTTCATTAGCACTACCACCATATAAGACTTTTTTATGATATGTTTCTTTTAACATAGTAGTTACTTTTTCAATATCATCATTAGTTGGAACAATACCTGTACCTATTGCAAATATAGGTTCATAGGCAATGATAAAGTCTTTAGACTTATCTATATCACTTAATAGATAATCCATATCTTTTTTTATTTTTTCTACATAAGTACCTCTTTTATGTTCTTCTAAAGTATCTCCTATACAGATAATTGGTATTAAGTCATTAGAGAAAGCTTGTTCTAATTTTTGTTTACTCACATCAAGATTTTCATTCATCTTAGTAGTTCTTTCACTATGATTAATTAAAGTGTAAGTAGCTCCTAATGATTTAATGGCTTTTGCAGTAACTTCTCCTGTATATGCTCCCATTGTTTTACTACTTACATCTTCTGAAGCATATGTTATATTATCAGGTATTAATGGTAAGTAACAGACACTTGGTATTAAAATCATCTCATGATTATAGGTATTTAAACTCTTATAATCTTCTAAATACTTTAATATTTCATCTTTAGTAAAATTACTCTTGTGATTAAGTGCTACTTTCATTTTTCTTTCCACCCTTCCATTTGTTTTTTAGTTTTTCCACAATCCTTGTGGATAAAGCTTGTTTTTTATTATGTTTAGTAATCGCTACTTTATAAACTTCTAATACACTGTCTGCAAAACTTGATAGTGAATATTTCTTAACAGAGCCTTCCGCTTTATCTGTTAGATTATCAAGTTCTAATTTATTAGTAGATAACTCTTCTACTATTTCTATACATTCCTTTTCATCTTTAAAGATACGACCATTAAAGTTATCTACAACTGCACTCTTAAAGGCATCATCGTCAATACAGATTACTGGTAAGGATGCTGCTAAGGCTTCTATTACTGTTAACCCCTGTGTTTCTGTAGTAGATGCTGTTATAAAAGCATTAGAGACATGATAGTAGTTTGGCATATCAATCCAGGCAACTTTACCTGTAAACTTTATTCTATCTTCAAGGCCTCTTTCTTTAACTTCTTTTTTATACTTTTCTTCATCTGGTCCATAACCTACTATTAGTAGTTTGATATTCTTATTTTTAGTCTTTTCTATAACATCAAAAAGAAATGGTACATTTTTCTCTTGAGCAAGTCTTCCTACAAATAACATAACAAAGTCTTTTCTTTTGTAGCCTAACTCATGTCTTAATTTTAATACTTTTAATTTATCACTATTTACTTTATAAAATCTTCTAGCATCTACTCCAGTAGGAACGATATATATATCTTTATCATAATGATATTCATCTCTAAACAAATGGTATGTCTTTACAGTGGGAACTATAAAAGCATCTGCTGTGTTATCACAATAGAATTTACTTATATATTCAACGGCTTTTTTACATCCCATATCAAAGAATTTAATATTTCTTGAAACATACCAAGTATAGTCTTTATACATTGTATGATAAGTGTGTACTAACGGTATATTATATTGTTTAGCGAATAGTCTTGCAAATATTCCCATACTAAGTTCAGTGTGAGAATGAATTAAATTTAAGTTCCAAGATTTAATTAGATTAATTACTTTTAAAGGATAGATGCTAGACATTCTATAATCATAAATTCCTAAAGGAATACCTGGAATTTTTAGTATTCTTTCTTTTTCATTATAGTCATAGGTCTTACTATCTTGTCCTACGGTAACTATGTAGACTGTATGACCTTTCTGTTCAAGAGCTTTTTTTAGTGTTTCAACACTAGTTACTACTCCATTAACAGAAGGTACATAAGCATCTGTAAATAGACCTATATGCATTCCAGTCATAAATCTCCCTCCTTTAGTAATAGTTTATTTTTCAGGAATATTTTTTAGTCCTGGTAATTCTTTTCCTTCTAAATATTCTAGGGTTGCTCCTCCACCTGTTGAGATATGATATAGTTTATCGGTTACATTACAAGATGAGGCAGCGGCAACTATATCTCCTCCACCAAGTACTGTTTTAGCATTAATTTCTGTTAAGTAAGTTAATACATCATTTGTTCCTTTTACATAATTTTTAAATTCATAAACACCTAGTGGTCCATTCCACATAACTGTTTTAGCATTACTTAAATTATTTTTAAAGATATTAACAGTATTAGGACCAATATCTAAGCCCATTTCACTATCAGTTAGTTCTGTTATATCTTTAACAGTTCCTTCAGTATCCTCATATTTATCATTACAAACTACATCTACTGGTAATATTATTTTATCTTCATTTTCTTTTAATATTTTTTTACAAAAATCAAGTGACTCTTCATCTAATAGAGAGTTACCGATATTATAACCTTCTGCTTTTAAGAAAGTAAAAGCCATACCTCCACCAATTAGAATCTTATCACATTTAGGAAGTAAATTTTCAATTAGTCCTATCTTATCACTTACTTTAGCACCTCCTAATATTATCATAAATGGTCTATCAGGATTAAAAAGGTAAGATAAAGCATTTAACTCTTTTTCTACAAGTAGTCCTACACAACTTGGTAAGTAAGTACTTATACCTACATTTGAAGCATGAGCACGATGTAGAGTACCAAAGGCATCATTAATAAAGATATCTCCTAAACTTGCCCAGTATTTAGCAAGTTCCATATCACAGCTACTTTCTTTTTTGTCATCTAAATCTTCATAACGAGTATTTTGCATTAGAACAATATCTCCATCTTTCATATTAGAAGTAGCTTGTTCTAGTTCTTCTCCTCTTGTAGAATTTACAAAAGTTACATTTTTATCTAATAGTTCACTAAGTCTTGTTGCAACAACACTCAAATCATTCTTAGTTTTATCTTCTTCTGTTTTTACACGTCCTAAGTGAGACATTAAAATTATTTTAGCATTATGTTCTAGGCAATATTTAATAGTAGGTAGGCTCTTTACTATTCTTGTGTCATCAGTAATCTTTCCTTCTTTTATAGGTACATTAAAATCACATCTAATTATTACCTTTTTATTATCAATATTTAAATCTTTTACTGTTTTCTTCATATATATAATCCTCCTAATAATATTGTAGTATTTTTCTTGTTTTTTTTCAATGTTTCTTACATTTATAACAGTATTGTAATGTCAAAAGAAAAAGAGCTTCATGCTCTTATAGATTTGCAACGTATTTTGCTACTCTAACATACTGTGCAGTATAACTCATTTCATTATCATACCAAGCTACTACCTTAACTAGTTGTTCTCCATCTACTTCACTAATTGATGTTAATAGACTATCAACTAAACTACCATAGTGCATTCCTATTGTATCACTTGATACGATTGGGTCAGTTGTATATCCTAGAGTTTCATTAGTATTGTTTTTAAGAGTTTCATTGATTTCTTCAACTGTAGTATTTTTATTAAGTTTTAATACTAAATCAACAACTGAACCTGTAGTTACAGGAACTCTCATGGCTGCTCCTTCCATCTTTCCTTCAAGGTTAGGTAATACTTTACCGATAGCAGAAGCTGCTCCAGTTGATGCTGGAACGATATTAGCAGCACTTGCTCTACCACGGCGTGCTTTTATTCCTTTTTTATGAGCGACATCTAGTGTAGCTTGGTCATTTGTGTAAGCGTGTACTGTTGTCATATATCCTTGTTTAATACCAAAGTTATCATCTAATACTTTTAAAACAGGTGCTAGACAGTTAGTAGTACAACTAGCAGCAGAGATAATCTTCTCGCTTCCATCTAATATATCATGATTAACATTATAAACAATAGTTTTAACATCTCCTTTAGCAGGTGCAGATATAATAACTTTTTTAGCACCAGCATTAATATGAGCCATTGCTTTCTCATCACTTGTAAATTTACCAGTACATTCTAGGACAATATCAATATCTAAATCTTTCCATGGTAATAGATTAGGATCTGTTTCTGCATATACTTTAATTTTCTTATCTCCTACAACAATATTATCTCCTTCAAAAGATATTTCATTTTCTTTATATCTTCTGTGTGAAGTATCATATTTAAGTAAGTAAGCAAGTTGTTCTGCATCTGTTAAATCATTAATAGCTACTACTTCCATTTCTGGATCTTCATCTAATAATCTAAATGCCAACCTTCCTATTCTTCCAAACCCATTAATTGCAACTTTTTTCATATTCTTATTCCTCCTCTTCTTCACTTGGTACAAACATACCATCTTCTTTTTCTACAGTTTTTACTGGGGAATCTTTTTCTATTCCATTATTGTAGGCTAAAACCATAACAGCGATAAGTACAACAACAAATATTCCTATAAATATTAGCATTGTACTCATACCAAAACCTCTATTATTAAGTTTACCCATTTTATCACCTTCTTATTAAATTATTTCAACGGCAGCGAATTTATTTATTATCTCTTGATATATTTGATACCAAGAATAAACTCTTATGACATTTTTACCTGTACAATCTTGATTATATGGAGCATCAAAAACCATAACTGGGATTATTTTAGAAATATCATCAACATTACTAGCTTTATCTTCTATCATTAGGTCAAGGCCTATACTTAGACATTTTTCTCTTTTATTACTTGTATTAATTACTAGCTCATCATATTCAACATTATACTTATTTAACCAAGCTTTAACATAGTAATCTATCATACCACTATATTGATGAGTTAAATACTGATTATCACGTGCTGATAATATTATTATTTTGTGTCCATCTTTACGTAGTTTATGAATAACTTCACTAGCATAAGGTCTTATTGGAATGGCGATTAATAAATCAAAGATATATTGACGCCAAAACTCTATGTTCTCTTCACTTGTTAAGTGGAATTGATCTTCCATATAATAACCTTTAGGATTAAAGCCTCGGTTTATATTTTGTTCTAGACAGAACTTGGAACCACAGGCAAAATGCCACTCTGCTACATCGTTTAATACGCCATCTAAATCAACACCTATACGCATTTTAACCAATCCCTTCTTATATCATTGTAACAAAAGACACAAAAAAAAGGAATAGTGTTTATAAAATTTGACACTATTCCATAAATTCATCTTCTAGTTTTTCTAATGGTTCTTCATCAGCGAACTCATCTTCTAGAGTATATTCTACATCACGGTATTTCTTAAGACCAGTTCCAGCAGGTATTAATTTACCAATTAGGACATTTTCTTTTAATCCTTCAAGATGGTCTACTTTACCATGAATTGCAGCATCTGTTA
>CAMMMG010000008.1 GCA_946497925.1 uncultured Mycoplasmatota bacterium | reverse complement strand
TCCAATGTACCCTATTCCAGTTTATCAAGTATATCCACCATATTATTTTTATAGAAGATAAGATTTTAAAACTTATCTTTTTTGTTTAGCTTTTAAAATTAGAGTTTTATCTAATGCTTCATCATAATAAATATTTACAGACTCTATTGATTTTTTTATTGTAGTATTATCTTCTATATTTATTCCTAATACGTTAAATCCTTCATTAAAAGAAACATCATCATCACATGCTAATGCTAATTTATTATTTAAATCTAATATACAACTAGTTATTATAACATCATTTTTTTGCAATAGAAAACTACTAAGTAAAACTCCAAAAAAATAGCTAAAAGTAATACTAGGAGAAAATTTATTTTTTCTATTAACATTTTCATTATCTATATTTCTTAATCTATTTAAAGCTACATTAAGATTTTTATAGTATACATCCACCTTTATATCTTTTGAAAAAACATCTTTATAACTAATTAAAAAATCATAATCTTGTTCTTTTATTGCTCCTAGTTTTTCTTTAATGTTTAAAATTAAAGTCTCATGAAGCAAATCTTGTTGTCCATAAAAAAAGCTTATATATCTCTGTAATCTAGTTTTCAAAATGTCAGTCTTAGAGTGTCCTTTAGTCTCTAAAAAATCTAAATACTTGTTTTCCATATAAATAGAAATTAATTCTGAAAATAAGTCATCTAAATTTGATTTTGAAATATTTAAATAATGAAAAAATTCATGTACTAAACTATATCCATCCAAAATATTTCCTTTAAAACCTACATTATAATATTTATTGTTTTTTAAAAGGACAGCTTTATATAGTGGCATATCGCTTTTATCATTAATAACATCTTCATAACCAAAAGAACCATTCCTAAAGCTTTCATCAAATAAATCTGTATAATTGCTTCCCAAAGTACTAAGAAACTCTCTTACTAAACTAATTGATGTTAAACCATCTACTTTTTCATCATATGCAAGTCTAATAATATTTGTCTCTAACCTTTCGCACGGATTTATCAAAATATTTTTAGCTTCAAATAGAATTAATAAAATAGACTGTAAATTCATTATATAAAATGTTTTCTCATTTTCTTTACAATATTTTTCTAACCTTTCATTTAATTCTTTATACTCTACCATAATCTCCCTCCTACAATAACAAAAAGCCCTATGGACTATTTTATTTCAGTTATTTCAACTTCATAACTTCCATTAGGACTTTCTACTGTAATAACATCGCCAACTTTATGATTAAGTAGTGCTTTAGCGATAGGACTTTCATTAGAGATTCTTCCTTCAAAAGGATCAGCTTCTTGACTACCTACTATTTGGTATTCATCTGTGTCATCTTCATCATCTACATATTTAATAGAAACTGTACTACCAAGACCAACTATATCTTTTGGAATATCTTTGATAATTTCTACATTTTCAAGCATCTTCTCAATAGTTTTAATTCTACCTTCAATTTGAGCTTGTTCATTTTTAGCAGCATCATAGTCAGCATTCTCAGACAAATCTCCTAAACTACGTGCTTCCTTAATAGCCTGAATATTAGCAGGTCTTTTTTCATTTATTAATTCACTTAATTCATTTTTCAAATCATTAAGTCCTTCTTCTGTTAAATAAACTGTTTTTTTGTTTCCCATTGTAATCACCTCAAAAATTAATATAAACTAGCTAGGTCTCCCTAACCATAATACGAGTAAAATTTTAGCATAAATTTAACAAAATAGCAAGTATTTTTTTTAGAAATTACTACTAGATATAGTATGCTATACACTTTAAAATGATACTAAGAATTAACAATCCACTCTATTATTAACTTTTTTATAGCAAAATACTCATATTCATCATATTGCATATTACAAATGCAATATTTTTTATTAGCAATATGAGAACAAAACATACATTCATCTAAATTAAAACAGTCTTGAATAAATAAAGAATTACTTATTTTATTAGAACAAATAACACTATAAGAATTACTACAATTATTAGAATCATCCACCCTAATTGAAAAAGTACAGTTACCACTTCGTTGTGATGCTAATAAGTATTCACTTCTACCGCAACCATCACAATATACTATATTCTTACAATTAGAACAATTTGTAGAATTATAGACATAACTGGAGTCATATATAGTATCACTTTTACTAACATAAGTAGAATTATAACACCTCTCAGTTGTAATAGTGTTAATATCTTCCCAAGTATTAATTAACTCTTCCAAAGAACTAAAAGATATTTTTTCCTTCATAAAACCTTCAGTACTATCTAATTTTTCCATATTATCTTTAGTAATAAAATTAGTAGCATTATCAAAGTCTGTATAAGTCTCTTCATTAGTCATATTATCATAAACTTTACGAGGAAGTTTTATATCAAAAGCATATTTTTTATAAATATTATCTAATGAATCTTTATTCTCTACTAGAAATACCGCTTTAAATATCTTATTTATAATTAATAATACTTCTTCCCTACTCATATCTATTACTTCCTTTTTTTCTACTATTAGAAAGAGTTATTAAGATATCTTTTAACTTTCTCGTTGTAAAGTTAGAGAAAGTATTCTTAACATTATTTTGTACTTTTTTAATCTTTTCACTTACTTTAACTTTATCTCTTTTCAAAGGAACTGCTACAAAATCAGTAGTTTTTGCTTTAACAACTGGTAATAACTTACCATCCTTACTTACTCTTACTACAACTTCTCTATTATTTAAACCTGTAAGTAAACTAATTTTATCTTCATCAGTTACACTTTTAGCAAATTTAATATCTAAAACATCTTTTAATATAACTGCATCACTTCTTGAAGTTCTAAAAGCATAGTAATTAATAACATTGGCAAAGATTGAATCTTGTAACTTCTTACTAATCTGTCCGAAATACTGTTCTGTTAAAATAAGAGAAATATCAAATTTTCTCGCTTCTGCAAGAATCCTTTCTATAATGGGATTTTCAAGTAAGGATACTTCATCAACAACTAGTATTAATTTCTTACCTATTTTATTTTCTATAGCAGATTCTAGTATTCCTTCCATTACTAAAGAAGAAATAGTTTTAACAATTCTATCACCTAAAATACTTCTATCTAAAGAAAATATAGTTAAGTCATTATCTTTTATTACATCAGGGATTCCTTCATCAAGCTTTTCAAAAGTAGAAAACACTAACATCTCATCTATAAAACTAATTATTGGTGATATACTCTCATTATAATAATTAGTCTTTAAATCATTAAATTCTGTTAAAAAGAAAGAAATAACTGTATCATTAAGTTTAGGAGTTAATTCTTTTACTAGACTATTACGATACTCTAAATCTAGTAAAACTTTTCTAATGTTAGCAAAGGAGAAGTCTTCTTTTACAAGTAATAAGTTAATTGTATATCGTAAAACTCTTTCTAATTTTAAATTATATTGGTCCTTCATCAAGTTTTGAAACACTGATAATAACAGTTCATTTTTTATAACAATATCACTGTTTCTAGATAAAAACAAATCACATCTATCATTAAAGAAATCTATTACTCTACATTTATCTAACCCACCAATATCTTTTTCTATAGAAGCATGAGGATCTATTATCACAACTTTATATTCATCACTACTTAACATTAAATTTTTAACTAATAAACTGATAAGTTTAGATTTTCCACTTCCACTACTACCTACTATTAAAGAATGTTTAAAGAAGTCATAATCTTTATAATCAAGAAATAACTTATTATTTAAATAAGGAAATGTATCTATACTAAAAACACCAGTATTATCACTAGTTAAAAGAGGTAGTATTTTTTCTAAGTTTAAATATTTATTCTTTTTCTCATAAGAAAATCTTTTATTATTACTAAAATCAACACTAAGTATATAAGTAGGTCTTGCTATTAAAAATCTTCTTCTAATATAATTATTACCATTCTTAAAGAATAAATAAGTCTTAAATAGTCTCTTACTACCAAAAGGTATTATATTAATAATAATATACTTAAGTTCTCTATTATGTTTTAATCTATTAATATCAAAAAGTTCTACAGCATTTTTATCAACATCTAAAATAACAGGTTTCCCTTTATTATAATCAATTACTATATTTACATCATTTTCTTTTATCAAAAAGTCATCTATAGAGTTTATAGTTGGTGGCACTTTATATTTCGTAACTAGGTAGTATTTTACTTTATTACTAGATATTTCTATAACTATTTTAAACTTTCTAAAAGTACCATTATATTTACATATATAATCTATCAATTCTTGCCAAGATTCTTTTGAAACATTATCTTTATTTAAATAAATAGATTGTACTACCATATAACCTCCCCCTTTAGTGAAGTTTAACATAAATGAAAAGAAAAAAACTGACATTTATATTTTATATTTTGTCAGTTTTTAGGTCTATTAATTTATAGAAAAGTGTGATACAATACATATATGAAGAAATTCTTCATAAAATAAAAATGAATACATCTATTAGAATAGATGCTTTCAAAAAAACGTGTTTTTTTTAGATAACATCTAATTCCAAGAGAAATTAGATGTTATTATTATCTAAAGATTAAGGTGATAATAATGAATAACAAGATAATGATAATTATGAAATATGATTTTTATCGTTTGTTTATATATCTTGCTCCTTTCTATAATTTTAAAATTATAGAAAAGGCTTAGTTTTTCCAAATAAATGTATTCGTATTTAGTGTAACATAAAACTCGTATCTTTCATAGTACGAGTTTTCGTAAATTACTTCTTTGTTAATCTTCTATTGGTATTAAAAACTCTGTTACTCCATCATGATAATACTCAAGTTCTGGTAATGGTCTAATATTATATTGCAAGTTTAAAAACATTGTCTTATAAAACTTTTGACTAATCCTTCTAATATCTTCTGCTTCCTGTGAATCAATTATAAAGACAATCCATTTACTTTTAGGAATAACATATTTAGATAATCCTGCTAGTTTTTCTTTATATAAGCAGTGATAACCAAATCTATCACTATTGTATCTATCTTCATAGGTAATCATACCATAATCTGGTTGTTTATTAAATTTATTGATACATTTATCAAAAAATCCTGGAGCATCTTCTTTAATAGTATCTTTAGTGGTTTTAACACCTACTCCATATAAAGTAAATTCATCTAAAGATATAATGTTATATGTTAAATCACTACTATCAGTTATCTCTTCTTTAAAAACAATTCTAGGAAAAGTCTTAATACCAGTCTTTAATTCTTTCGCTTTACTAGGTTTAACACCATAAAACTTATAGAAAGCACGGGAAAAAGATGTTGGATTATCATAATGATATTTAATTGCAACATCTATTATTTTCTCATTATTTACAGTTAAATCATAAAAAGATAAAGTTAATCTTCTTTTTCTAATATATTCTGCTATCGTATTATTACAAAGTAAGCTGAAAAGTTTTTTAGCAGTATAAACATTAACTCCTAGGATTCTAGCGATTTTTTCATAGTCTATAACACTATCTAAATTAGACTCTATATAATCTATTACTTTATTTAATTCATGATAAATATTCATAATTATTTAATTTCAGTAAGCCAAAGACTATGTAAATTACAATAAGCATAGATTTTATTGTATTCACTACTATAAGGAAAACTTGCTTCTGGTTTATCTCCTGCTTTTAACATCTTAATCATATAATTATCTTCACTTGCAAGAATTATAAAAGAAATATAATGCTCATCAGTCATTGGATGTTCTACTTCCCCTACTTTGATATTAATCAGTCCATCTTTAAGTTCATAAACTGGTAAATGTTTCTCAGTTGCTGCCTCAGTAACATTAGCATTAACAAGTTCCATTTTATCTCCACAGCATACTAAAGCTTCGCTTTTATCTTCTAATTTTAAAACAACATTTCCACATTTTTTACATACATAAATTTTCATTAAACATACCTTCTTTCCATATCTATTATAATTTCTATTTTAATTTTTTACAACACTATTAACATTGTATTTTTTGATCTCTCTTACTAAAAAGTCGTCAGTCATACCAGCGATAAAGTCTATTACTTGTCTTTTTATATTAGTATTTTTTAAATATAATTCATCTTGATGTTCTAAAAATATTTTATAAATAATACTATCTTTATTATTAGATTTTATATCTTCTAAATAAATATGATATAGTTTATTAATACCTTTCTCATAATAGTCTAATTCTTCTTTAGTCATAGAATTACTATAAATACTGTCATTATTAAATTTCTTTAGAAGGAATAAAGCATTATAAACTTTATCACTCATCTTAATATAAGGTTTATCTATACTTTCATTAATAATATCTAAGACAATAGTATTAACAATATCTCTATTGTTATCACCAAGTACTTCTCTTATTTCTTTAGGTATATCACTTCTTTTAAATCTATCTATCATAATAGCATCTTCAATGTCTCTACCAATATATCCTATAATATCACTAATTCTAACTACACAACCTTCTAAGGTCATAGGATGATATGTTTTAGATTTCTTTAAATCTTTATAACTTTCATTATATTCGGATAAAAACTCATCCTTATCCTTCTTCATTGGTTCATATATAGGGCTTAACATTTCTCCATTATGAGTCATTATTCCATCTAAGACTTGTAAAGTTAAATTAAGCCCCTTTCCATCTTTAGAAACATACATATAATACCTAACACCTTGAATATTGTGAGCGAAATACTCCCCTAATTCTTGTAAAGATAATCTATTTAATATCGCTTCCCCAGCATGTCCTAAAGGAGTATGACCAATATCATGTCCTAAAGCGATAGCTTCTATTAAGTCTTCATTTAAGTTTAAAGCTCTACCTATTGTTCTAGCAATCTTACTAACTAATTGAACGTGTGTAATTCTTCTACTAACATGATCATTAGAGTTCAAGGTATAAACTTGAGTCTTATTTAAGTACCTTGTATAAGATAAAGAGTGTATTATTCTATCTATATCATGAAAAAATGGAGGTCTAATATCTTCATTTTCCTCTTTAAATCTAATCGCATCACTACTTCTAGTAGCATATTTACTCAAGTTTTTTTCTTTGCTTAAAAAATTCTCTTTAGCTTTATCAAAGTTTTCCATCCAATCGCCTCTTACTTATACTTTTAACTTTATCTCTTATTGCTTTCTTCTCATCTTTATCAAATATATGCATTTGTTGATAGTACTTATAAAACTCACTAGTTTCAAAATTTTGTTCCCACTCTTCTATATCTTTTAAAGTTGCCAATTTTTTATTTGTAAAGTCCAGAGTCTCAAGAGCAATAGCAAAAGTATTTTGTCCAATTATTCTATTATAATCAATTTTATTATTGATTTTCCCTTCTCTTGCTAAAAACATGGCATAACTATCATATTCAATTATATCTAGCTCACAAAAATCACTAAATCCAGAAATTATTTCCTTATTAGTACCAAAATTATTCTTTCTAACTACTACAAAACCTATTTTTTTACAAAAATAATCTTCTACATTTCTAGTTATAATATAAAAAGGTACTTTATAAATTCTGCATTTCATCTATATCCTCCTAAAGCTTTTATTTTTCTCCTTTTCATCTTTATAAAATTATTAAAGTTATCTTTTTGATAATATTTTATTTTAAGTTTTTCATTTAGTTTTCTATAACACCTTAATTTTTCATCTTCATTAAATGTATAATATTCAACTCTATTTTCCTCTTTTATATCATCTTTGTTTAAATACAAACACTCATAATAGTTTTTAATATTTAATCCTTTTTCTTCATCTAGTTCAGACCTTACTATTACAAAATTATTAAATCCATCTAATTCTTCATACCCATTTTTAGTCTTTGATACTATTATATAATTTAACAAATCAAAATCATAATCCCCACACACTATATCTTCTGCAATTATAGTATAAACTGGAACTATATAATATTCTTTACTACCCATAACGACTTCTCCTTATTACTTTATTTTGAAAGCTTATTTACCCTTTCTATTTAATCTTATCATAGAATAAGGAATAAGTCTTGTATCAAATGGTAATTTTAATATTTCTTCTGGATGTCGTGCAACTTCTATTTTCTCATTATCTTCGTTATAGATAGTTTCTATTTTATAAGGATAAATCTCTCCATTAGGTGTAAATATCTCTACTTCATCACCTACTTTAAAGTAGTTACGTTCTTTTAATATAATAGATTTCATCTTTTCATCATAACCTATTATAAGTCCTAAATACTCTTGATTAGATATTTCCTGTCTACCTGTATAATATTGATCAGTAAAATCTGCTAGATGATTAAAATATTGGCTGGTTGTATCACGATTAGCGACAGAGTCAAGTCGTTTTTGATACTCAAGTAATTTTTCTTCTGTTAAGGTTCCATCATAAATACTATCTATTAAAAATCTATAACTTCCTATAACAGTTGCAAGGTAATAAAGGCTTCTCATTCTTCCTTCTACTTTTAAGGAACTAACACCAATATCTATTAAATCTTTAATGTACATTGCCATATTTAAATCTTTTGTAGCAAGAGTAAATTTATCATTATCTTTATAATCAAAGGCAAAACGACATACTTGAGCACAACCACCTCTATTAGCATCTCTATTAGTAACATAATTAGATAAAGCACATCTACCACTAAAGCAAGTACACATTGCCCCATGAATAAATACTTCTGTCTCTAGATTAGGTATACTTGATATTTCTTTTATTTCTTCCCGAGATAATTCTCTTGCAAGTACTACTCTACTTGCTCCTAAATCTCTATAAAACTTAGCACTGTTTATATTAGTAATAGAGTCTTGAGTTGAGATATGAACTTCTACAGATTTATAGTTATCAATTATGTATTTAGCAAGATATAAATCACTAACAATAAAAGCATCTATACCACAGTCTATAACTTCTTTAATATATTCTTCCATACCTTTTCTATCTTTATCATGAAAGACAATATTAGCGGTTAAATATACTCGTTTATTTAGATTATGAGCGAAAATACACCCCTCTTTTAATTCATCTAAACTAAAATTAGTAGCATTCGCTCTTAAACTTAGTTTTTCTCCTCCAACATAAACAGCATCAGCACCGTATAACAAAACTACTTTAAGTCTTTCTAAATCTCCTGCTGGTGCCAGTAATTCTATTTTTTTCATCATATCACTACTTTCTTAATTTATATATGACTTGCAATAAAGTCCACTACATCATCTTCATTTACTTCTATAAGTTTCATATCCTCTAAAGTTACTTCTGTAAAATATTTATCTAACTTTTTATATTTAGAAATAGAATTTAATGGATATCCAGGATTAATTTTATCACTCTTAGTACTTACCATATAAAAATCATCTTTAGACCAAGTATATGTAGCTTCTTCTCCCTTTTCATTAATAACTGCTAAGCCATATATCCATTTACAATTAATTCTACCATCAACACCATATTCTTTTACTAAGTTAGTATAATGTTCTATCATCTCTTCATCTGTTAAATTTTTTCCATTTACACGTCTAACAAATAATCCTGGTTGTAAATCTTTAGGAACGCCTTCCATATATAGTGTATCATCCATACCCATACTAGGTCTTCTTGTCTTTCTATAACATTCTCTAGCTTATATTAAAGCATTTTCAATAGCAGTGTTTCCATCTTCTTTTACATCTAATTTAACATCTATATCTTTTAAAGATAATACTTCTATTCCTAATTCTTTTAATCCTTTACTAAATCTCTTTGCTTTAGATTCATTAGAAGTTGCAAAAATAATTTGTTTCATAACTACTCCCTCCTACTTTACTTTATAAATAGTCTCTCTATATAAGAAACCTCTATTATGTCCTGCCAACTCATCTATTTTTTGCTTATCAAAACTAGCAAAAGCATTTATTAGTTCTTTATATTCATCACTACTATAATCACCTTGTTCTATAATTCCATAGTTAATACCAGAATCTACTAATTCTTTATAAACATTACTTAGATTGAGACGTCTATTATAAAAGAAAGTTGTCCCATTATTATCTTCTTTAACTAAGAACTCTTGCCCACTTTTAGGCTCTTTAATAGTAATTAAGTCACTCTTACTTTTATTTTTATTAGCAAAATAACTAGTAAGTAAACTTCTTCTAGACATAGCGACTACTGGATTACCAAGTAATAAAATAAATAAATCACTTTTAGTATTACTTCTTATATTAAGTACTTCATTTTTAGTTATTTCATTAGATAAATATGCTCCTTTAACACCTAAATCATAATATAAATTAATAGTATCACTATTAGTGACCATATGAGTTCCATTATAGATTAAATTTATTGATAAATTATTTTCTCTAACTAAGTTTAGAACTGCTAAATCATAAAAGAAAACACCATCTACTTTTATATTTTCTAGTTCTTTTAATACTTTAAATAAACTATCTAATTCATTATTAAATATCATTTTATTTATAACTACATATAGTAATTTATCAGTATTTTTTCTATATTCCTTAATATCAGAAATACTATAATACTTAAAATAATCAACAGAAAAACTTTCTAGTGGTAAAATCATACCATCTAAACCATTATCTAAATATTCTAAAAAATTATTGCCTCTTATTACACCTAATAACTTCATAATATCAGTCCTTTACGTAACATATTTTAACACAAATACCCCAAAGAAAAAAGAGGATGAATATTATTCCTCATCCCCATCATCTAACTTAACAAGTACTTCTCTAGGCTTAGATCCATTAGGTGGTCCAATAATACCTCTTTCTTCCAATAAATCTATAATCCTCGCTGCTCTATTATAACCAAGTTTAAATCTTCTTTGTAGAAGTGATGCACTAGCTTTCTGTGTTTCTATAACAAACTCTACTATCTCATTATATAGAGGGTCATCATATTCTTCCACTTGTGCCATATCCTCTTTTTGTGATGCACTCTTTTCACTATCTCCTGATAAATTCATAAAGCTTTGATCATATTCTGCTTTTTGTTGTTCAACTGTATAATCAATAATTCTTTTAATCTCATCATCAGAAATAAAGGCACCTTGAATACGTTCTGGATCTGCTTCTCCCATTGGTAGGAATAACATATCACCTTTACCAAGTAATTTTTCTGCTCCAGTCATATCAAGAATTGTACGTGAATCTATACTACTAGATACAGCAAATGAAATACGGCTTGGAATATTCGCTTTAACAACACCAGTGATTACATCAGTTGATGGTCTTTGAGTAGCGATGATTAAATGAATTCCGGCAGCACGTGCCATTTGCGTAATTCTCATAATAGATGCTTCTACATCTTTACTTGCAACTAACATAAGGTCTGCTAACTCATCGATGATAACGACAATAAATGGCATCTTTTTAATTTGTTCATCAGGTGGTAATGTTTTATTCTTCTTTTCTACATAATCATTGTAAGTTGCAATATTTTTAGTCTTAGTTTCACTAAAAGTATCATAACGTCTTTCCATCTCTGCAACTATCTTAGATAATGCAACAGAAGCTTCTTTAGGATCAGTTACAACTGGTCTCATCAAATGAGGAACACCATTATAACCAGAAAGTTCAACTTTTTTAGGGTCAACCATAACAAGTTTTACTTCATCAGGTTTCGCTCTCATTAAAATAGAACAAATAATACCATTAATACATACAGATTTACCTGAACCAGTAGAGCCTGCTACTAAAAGGTGAGGTGTTTTATTAATTTCACACCATATAACATTACCCATAATATTTTTACCTAAAGGACAAAGTAATTTTGAACCATCAAGTGACTTAGGTACTTTTTCTAACACTTCTCTAAAGGAAACAGCAGCAGTCTCTTTATTAGCAATTTCTATACCTACTGTATTCTTCCCTGGAATTGGTGCTTGTATTCTAACATCTTTAGTAGCAATGGCTAAAGCTATTTCTCTATGAATTGATAAAAGTTTACTAACTTTAGTACCAGAATGAAGTTCTAACTCATACTGAGTAACAGTAGGACCAATATGTACTTCTACTACTTTACCAATAATATTAAAGTCTTTTAATACTTTCTCAAGTATTTCTATATTCTTTTCAATTAAACTTTGATTAACACTATTTTTCTTTTTCTTAGGAGCATCTAATAAATTAATTGATGGTAAAACATAATTATGTTTAACAGTAGTTTTATTAGTAGACTCTTTATTTTCATCACTAATATCATTATTCTCGGTAACTTCTTCATTTACCTTAGCTTTAGTCAACTCGTCTATACTAGATATAACAATTTTCTTATCATCATCTTTTATCTCACCCATAACAGGCTCAACATTACCTGTAATAATAGGTTTCTTACTATTAGTTTCCTCTTCATCCTTACTCTTATCTCTTTTAGGGAACTTCTCTTTTGCCTTACTTGCCTTATCTTTAACAAAGTCAACAATAGAAAAGCCTGTAAATAATGAGAACCCTATAACAATTAAAGTCCAAGCGATTATCTGCATACCTCTATATGAGAATAACATCATAAATAAAACTCCAAAGGTACAACCAATAATACCTCCACCAATAGCATTAGGTCTAGCACCTTTCATAACGTCTGAAAAAGAGTTAATTAATTGATTAGTAGTTTCACTAAATACTTTAATAGCATTACTATCATTTTGTAATATAAAGTTTTCATGCATTAAAACAAGTAGACCTATAACTAATAAATAAATACCTAACATTTTAGTTGTAAATAAATTAGGCCACTCTCTATTTATAATTAAATATGCACCTAGTACTAATAAAACTACTAATAATACATTATAAAATACCCCTACAAGAAATATTGCAAAGGATGCAATCATATTACCAACAGGGCCATATCTACCAATACCAAGTATTGCTGCTAAAACAAGTAATACACCATATAATTCTGTAGCATGAGCAAAACCTTTTTTAGTTTCTTTCTTTTTCTTTCTTTTTGCCATAACCATCACTCTCTTTCGTATCATTACTACTTCAGTATAACAAAACTAAAGAATAATTTAAAGAGATTGTCACTCATTTGACACTTTTATTTTATTTAAAACATCCATAACTTCATAAAAGACTTTATGACTATTATCTTTTTCTTTACTCATATTAGGTCCTACAAAATCATTGATTTCTTTTAATACTAGATCTATATTATCCTTATTAACTTTATCTCTAATCAACTGTAAACAAGTATTTTTATAACCTCTTACCATAATACCTGCTAAAGCTTTATAATATGATTTTTCTGGTAAATTAGATTTCTTATAGAAATACATTGCCATTTCATCCGTCATTTTTCTTTTATTAGTTAAAATTATTTTATTAGTCCTAAATACACCATTAGGAGCAGAGTTACTTGAAACATTAATAATCTCTGCATCATCTGGTATTATTACATCATATAAAGTATCTCCTCTAACTAACCATCTAAATATCTTATCTTCAGTCGAAAAATTAAATCCACCCATTTCTTTAGGATTATTAGCATTAGGATTAAAGTTTTTGGCAATATTTACTTCATCAAGTTTATATTTTAAATTATCATTAGCACCACTAACGTCATCAAACATAACTTTTAAATACTTTGCACTCATATGATTATTACACTTCCTACTTTTTATTATCTCTAACAGTTACATATCTTTGATTTCTAGCATTAGTAATTTTCTTATTAGTATACTCTAATTTATTTAAATCGATAAGCGGCTTTAATATTTTGTAAGCAACATATCTTTTTGAAGAAATACCTAAATAATTTCTAATTTCTTTAGCAGTTTTTGGTTCTTTACAAAATGCTAATACATTATTAAATACTTCACTTTCTGTATCACTTTCTGTATCACTTTGTGTATCACTTTCTGTATCACTTTGTGTATCACTTTCTGTATCACTTTGTGTATCACTTTCTGTATCACTTTCCATATTATATATAGTATTTATTATATTTTGTTGTCCACCAACTTGTTCACTAATACTATCAAGTTCAAAATTCATACTATTCCTAAATATAACTTTAAAACTTCCTCTTTCTTCATAAAATTCTGGTTCAGGTAATTCATACTTTTCCATTTCTCTTTTCATAGTAGGAATACCTGTATGCCTATTTTCTATAACAGAACCTTTTTCTTCTAATATTCTAACTATTGTAGGATTCCTTGACTCCATTATAGTATCAGTTCCAAGTTTTTCTATTTTATTAGTACCATATAATGCTCCAGGATTTAAAATCTCTACTCTATCATCATACATATAAACAGAAATAAAGGCGCTTTCTGTTTCTTTACTATAATCCCTGTGGATTAAAGCGTTGGCAACAGCCTCTCTTAATGCTTCTAAAGGATATTCAGTTCTATTTTCTCTTTTACCATTAGAATCTATTATTACTCTAGTCTTCATATTTCTTCTTAAAAATCTCATAGTACCATCAAGCATCTCTTCTATAGTTCCCTCTACTCTTTGATTATCAATAAATCTTTCTCCTAAAGAGCCAACATCACCTAATTTTGTTCCTGGTATGACAGAACAAGCGACAAATAATTGTGGATAAAAACTTTGAGGATAATCACCAAAAATAAGTGTTCCTGCAAGTGTTGGATATATTTTATTGTTATCGCTATCAACTATACCACATAGTTTTAAATTTTTTTCATAACTGTTTTTAGAAAAGTTTGGTTTTAACTCTTTTATTTTATTAAGATATTCTTTTAAACTTTCTTTATTTAAATCTTCAATACTAGATTTTTTAGTTGGTCTTGTATCTTCAAAAATATGATCATTATAACTTTCAAAAGCATAAATCTCATAATCAGTCAATAACTCATCTCTATCACCTTCTCTTGTATAAGAACCTGCTTTTAATCCTTTAGGTTTATAATAACAAGGCTTTTTATTTTGTCTTAATTCTTCAATTTTTACTGCAAGAATATTCTTACCTTCAAACTCAAGTGGTAGTATATCCGTTCTAACTCTAGGAACCATAGCATCACTACATAAAGAAGTTATTTGTTTCTGTAAATCATTAATATCATAAACACCTTCTGTTTTAAAATTATCATCTTCATTTAAGCCAAAAATAATAATGCCACCATATTTATTAGAAAAACTAGATATTGTATCATAACACTTTTTAGGAAAACCTAATAAAGCACTCTTAGCTTCTATTCTATTAGTCTCTGTATTATATTTTCTTAAAATTTTTATTGCATCTATTACTTCATTTTTTTCCATTCTGTAGCACCTCCATTTAATATACTAAAAGAATAACATATATACATAATAAAGGACAAATACTATTAACATAATAGTTCCTTCTTTTTTACTAACTTCTCTTTCACTTCTTGCAAAAACAAATAAAAGAAAAGATGATAAGAATACAGCAAGTATATCAATAAAACTAAAACCTTTTAAGACAATATCACCATATATAAGAATAGGTAGTCCTAAAACTATACATATATTAAAGATATTAGTACCAATAATATTTCCAATAGCCATATCAAACTCACCTTTTCTAGCACTTGTTACTGTCATAATCATCTCAGGTAAGCTTGTTCCTATTACGATAGCAGTCATTGTAATTGCTTTCTCACTTATATTTAGTCCACTTGCAATCGCTTTAGCAGAGTCTACAATCATCTCACTACTATAAACTATTAAGATAATGGTAACAACTAAAAGTAGACAAGACATAATAGCAGAATACTTACTTATTACTTGTTCCTCATCTTTTCTATTCTTTTTAAATAACATTCCTACTAAATAAAGAATAAACATACAAAATAATAAAATTAAAATAAAACTATCATTTCTTGAAAAAGTATTTGAAGTTATTGGATTAAATACTGCATCAAGCATTAAGAAAGAAAAAGCTGTTGTAACAATAAAAAGTAAAGGTAATTCTTTTTTTACAGTAGCATGTCTTACTTTAATAGGTCTTAAGAAGCTAGCAAGTCCTATAATTAAGAAAACATTTACAATCGAGCTACCTACAACATTTGCAAAAGCCATAACTCCATCACCATTTGCAACACTTCTAAAAGATATAGCAACTTCAGGAGCACAAGTACCAAATGATACTATTGTTAATGCAATTAACATCTTAGGTACTCTTAACTTTAAAGCTAATGAAGAAGCAGCATCTACTAAAACATCTGATGATTTAATGATTATTACAAAGCCTATTAATAAAATAACTATATCTAAAAGCATATCATCACTTCTTTCTATCTTTAATAATAGTATAAATTATTTTAATACATCTTACAAACAAAAGAGATTAACTTTACACTTATATTATTAGCAGAAAAAAATATTTTACTAAAAAAGAGTGATTAAATTATCACTCAATTACCTACTTCATCAAACTATTATAAAGTTTATTAGCGTTAGTAAAATCTGCAATTATCAAGAAGTTATCAATATAGTTTCCTTTTTCATTTTTATAATTTAAATAATAAGCATGTTCCCACATATCCATATTAAATAGTGGAATATAACCAAAAGACTGTGGTAGTTCTTGATTAGATAAATTTATAATATCTAGAGAACCATCACTTGTTACTACTAAGAAGGTATAACCTGAACCCTTTAAACTCATGGCTTTATTTTTAAACTCTAAAAAGAATTTATCAATACTTCCATATTTCTTATCTATATCTTCTTTTAACTTCCCATTTGGTAATACTCTATTAGGACTCATACTCTTAAAGTATAAGTTATGATTTAAAACACCACCTAAATTATATAGAATATCTTCTCTATCACTTTCATTAAATTTATCAATATGATAGAACAACTCATCTATATCATAACGATAATCAAAATTATTTTTTACTAACAATTCATTTAATTTATTCAAATAATTCTGTTCATGTTTATGATAATGTAATCCCATTGTATGAGTATCAATATATGGCTCTAAATCTTGAAATAAATAAGGTAATATAGGCAATTTATACATAAAATCAACTCCAATAATAGTTTATGTAAAACGTCCAATTATGTCATTATCTTGATAAAATATTTAAATACATCTCTTTTTTTGATAAACTGTAAGTATTAAAGGAGTTAATAGTCATGAAGAAGTATAAAGATTATTTAAATAAAAATCATAATTTTGACAAAAAAACTATGTTAGGAATATTTTGTTTAATAATAGTAATATCAGGAATGTTTGGATGGCTCTATGAAGTAGTATTTTATTATTTTAATAGTGGTATGACTGAAATATACTGGCGTGGAGGTAATTTCTTACCATGGATAAATATTTATGCTATGGGTGCTATATTGATATATGTTTTAACTTATAAGAAAAGAAAAAATCCTTTATTTGTTTTTATAGTAAGTATGATATCTACTGGTATACTTGAATATATTGGTGGAGCCTTTATGGAACATATCATGCATATAAAATGTTGGGATTATACTAATGAAATATTAAGCTTTGGTAATATTAATGGTTATGTATGTCTAAGAAGTGTTTTAGTCTTTGGATTATCAGCTTTATTATTAATGTATTTAATAGTACCACTTTGTTTTTATCTAGCACAGAAGATGCCTAAAAAAGCCTTTTTAATATTAAGTTATACAATATGTGCTATCTTCTTATTTGATGAACTTTATAATTTAATATTTGCAAATCTTTTAAATCTTCCTAGAGCATCTGAAATTTATAAAGAACTAGGATTTAAATACTTATATTTTTAAATATATAATAATGAAACAAACTTAATTTGCCATCCACTGGCTAGCAATTCTTATAATATCTATTTATTTTCTTTTAACATTTTTTCCACTAAACTATCTATATTAGCAAAGAATAAATTAGTTCCTCTCTTTTTCAAACCTAATATATTTTTAAACATGCTTTTGATTTCTGCTTGTAAGTCAGTAGGAACTTTTAAAGGTACTCCATCAACAGTATGCACATGGTCAATATATTTTTCTATGGTAGGAAAAGCATTTTGCAATAAAATAGCAGCATTACTACCAGCAATTTTTCTTATCATTATTGTATTACAAAAACCATATTTTTTTATTTTCTTATCAATTATTTTCTGATATTTTTCTACTTTAGAACTTATAGGAATAAACCATAGTATATTTTTATCTTTAATTGTAAAATATGTTGGTCGTTTCTTTCCTCTTTCATGATTTTGCATCAAATTATCATCATTTACAACATCAAAGTATTCATCTTTAATATGATATAAATATCCAGTTTTAACTTTCATTTTACAAACACCCCCAAACAACAAATATGATATGTAATTTAAATATACTAAATTATACTTATGTTCGTCAATATATAAATTTATTTTTTTAACATGCAAAACAAAAACTTCACCATAAATGATGAAGTTTTTAACATTTTCAACCAGGATCATTTATTAGTCGCACCACCTGGAAGCGAAAAACATTGTCGACTGGAATCATTTATTAATCGCACCATCCAGAAGCGAAAAACATTTCCAAGATGAATAATCTCATCTGTGATATAAATATACTATTTTTTTCTAAAAATGTCAACTAGTATACAATAATAGTATATACATATTTTTAAGAAATATAATCAAAGCTTAATATCAATTACATTATCAAAAGATATTATAGTATTATCTATTAAAACTATTCTTTTATATACTTCATCAACTATTTTAACATTACTAGTTATAGTTTTATAATGTCCTCCTTTTTTCTTACTATCTCTAGCAAAGTAAGTAATTGTTACTCTAGGTCTTAGTTTAATATCATTTTTTATAAGACATAACTTCTCGTTTAGCATTAATTTTATACCATCATCTAATTCTATTTTTTTAGATGTTTCCCTTGCAACTTCTCTTATCTTCTCATCATAAGTAGTTAAAGCAGAAAAAGGAGCGAACTGTGCTGACCTATTTTGTAAAGACATAGGCTTTCTTGTTTTAGATATATGGTGAGGCATATTTATAATATCATCATAATTATTCATGATGTCCTCCTATCTGCCTATTTCTATCCATTGTTGTTGCCCCATCTTCTAAATCCATACCTTTCAAAATAGCATTTTTACCATACTTCTCCTTTATCTTTAACATAGCATTTTGAAGATTATTTTCTTCTTTTAAAGTTTCTCTATTATAATCTAACTTATTATCTTTTTCTTCTAAAGATGAAAATAAATCTAATTGCCTATATCTTACTTTACATTTTTCATCTTCTTCACTTGCTAACTTAGTGGCACACATATTAACTCTTCTAACTAATAGTTTAGGATTTATTATTCTTTCAAATAATTTAATCATCGCTTCAATAATTATTTTAGATGAAGACGTTTTATAATCTAAGTTAATAGTTCCATGGCTAGACTTAGGTATAGCACGTCCATAATGGTCTATTGTAATTTCTCCATTATAATCATCAGTAATATTATCTATATCATAACCAATAGTCAAAACTAACTGTTCTGTTACTAATTTTTTAGAGACAAGTTCTAAAGCTAGTAAATCAGCCATCTCTCTTACTATTAACTTTGTTTTATTATAATCATATGGACTTTGTAAAACTTGACCACTACTTATACTTTTGGCAAGTGGTTTATAGTTTTTTATAGATTCTATTGTACATGGTTCATAACCCCAAGCATGATCTATTAGAAGTTCAGCATTAACCCCAAATAATTTATATAGTAAGTCTTCATTATTAATAGAACATCTTGCAACATCACCCATTGTATACATACCATACTTCTCTAATCTTTTAGAAATACCTTTACCTACTCTCCAAATATCTGTAATAGGCACATGACTCCATATCAACTGTCTATAAGACATTTCGTTAAGTTCGGCAATTCTTACCCCAAAGAGATTCGCTTCAGTGTGTTTTGCGACTACATCCATAGCTACTTTAGCAAGAAATAAGTTAGTACCAATTCCCCCAGTCGCTGTAATACCAGTTGTATCATAGACATCTTTAATTATCTTTGTTATTAAGTCTTTAGGAGATAACTTATAGTATTTTAAGTAATTAGTTATATCCATAAAAACTTCATCTATAGAATAGACAAATATATCTTCTTTAGCAATATACTTTAAATAGATATTATATATCTTAGCAGAATAATCAATATAATGAGCCATTCTAGGAGGAGCGATAATTAAATCAAGTTCTTTAGTCTTATCTTTCTTTAAAATATCATCATTAACTGCTTTACCACTAAACTTTTTATAACCATTATCTTTTCTTCTTATCTTATTAATCTCTTTAACTTTACTTAAAACTTCAAAAAGTCTTGCTCTTCCACCTATACCATACTGTTTCAACGCTGGACTTACCGCTAAACATATTGTCTTTTCTGTCCTAGATTTATCGGCAACAACAAGATTGGTTTTTAAAGGATCAAGTCCTCTTTCTACACATTCAACTGATGCATAAAAACTCTTTAAATCAATACAACAATATACCTTTTCCATTTAACTCACCACTATTATTTTACCACGAACATTTATTCGTGAAAAGCCATTTTAGTTAATTGGAAAAAATTAACAATTATATCTATAAATTGAAAAAGACCTAGGGCTTCTAAAGTTTCCTAGGCACGTCTCGACATATAATATACATTATCTATCATAAAATTGCAAGGCTTTGAAAATAGTTATATTATTTCTTTAATATATATGATACATTTCTACCACTATTAATTCTAACCAAAATTTCGTCATCCACCATCTTATTCAAAATATTATTAGCTCTCGTTTTAGATATATTTAGTAAAGCTTCCACAATTTTACGATTAACTTTTTCATTTTTCTTTAAATATTCAATAATTTGTTCTTCTTGTGTTAAATTTGAAGGTAACTTTTTTTCACTATTATCATCTATATAATTAACATTATATAAAACTACCTTAAATGTATTTTCAGTATTTAATAATAATGGTTTCTTATCATAATTTTCATACGATTCAAATATCCTTTCTATTCCTGTACCAAAGCTTTCAACATATTTTAATCTATAAAAAACATTAGCTAAATTTGGATTACGAGACTCAGATACACCGCAATATAAGTCCGCCATATTTAACCCCTTAACTAATCCACCTAAAGAAGTAATTTCAAAGCGGTCATCAAATAATGATATTAATATACTGCCTGTAAAATTATAATCTCTATGTATAATAGCATTCAATAATGCTTCTCTAAGTGCATATTCTGGATAGTCTCTTGTATCAACCCTCTCAAGTCCTACAATTTTTCCTTTAATTCTATTAAATAGATTTAAATATTCAAAAGCTTCATTGGCTTGCTTTAAAACTGAGCCAGTAAATTCTTTTCTATCTTTAAATTCAAGCTTATTTTTACCATTAAAAATTGCACATTTTATTGAATATGGACATTCATCTGATAAAAGCAATCCTAAATTAGTATATCTATTATTTAAATCAATAATATTTAATGCTTTAAATTTATTATCATTAATTTCTAAATTATGTTGTTTAAAAAGGCCTTTTAAATAATCAAAATGAAGATTTTGTTCTTTTGAAATATTGCTTTCAAAAGAATTACTATTGCTTTCTACTAGCATTTTTTTAATAACTTCCTCACTTGCTTGTACAGATACATTTCCATGTCTTAAATAAACACCTGAAGATTTTAATCCTTTATCAGATAAATAATAAGGTTTATTAGGTGCCTCACTAACTTTAACTACAATTATATCTTTATTATTAATTTTTTCAATATAAATTTTAGTATAAAGCGTTAAATCAGATTTGATTCCTTCTCTTATCATACCGCTTAAAGCCTCTAAATCTTTTTCAGCATCTGTTAACCCTACAATCCTTCCATCATCATCAATACCAATATAAATAGTACCATCATTTGTATTGGCAAAGGCAACAATTTCTTTCTTTATATCTTTTGTAAGCTCAACTTTTAATTCTGTTTTTTGATCTTCATTATACATTATCATCACCTAACATTATTATATACAAAGTTTAAAACATTATCAACTCTTTCGACCACTTTTCGACCACTTTTCGACCATTTTTCAGCAACTTTTGTCATAAAACCTAAAATAAAATAAACAAGCTGGATGCATCCAACTTGCTCAGATGGAATCCAAAGATACACCACCGCTATTATCTTATAATATATCATAGTTAGTAAAATCATATAATAATTTTATAATACATTATTTTCCAAAAATACTTTTTTTTGATTTTGCGAAATAAAAATAATAACATTAATTATGTATGACAAGTTTTTAAATATAATATCGTAGTTATTTGTATTTTTTTACACTATCTAATTGAGGTAAATAATAATCTATTACTTTTTTTATATTTTCATATGAAACATCAAAATCATGAAAATCATAACCATTATTTACTCTTACATCTAAAGATATACCATCTATACCTATAAAGCCTAAATCTTCTTTTATTTCACAAAATTTATCTGAATATCTATATAAAATATCTTTTAAGGTAGCATCTATAATTTGAAGAGTGTTATTATCTAAATTTGTATTTGAAACTTTAAAGTTATTTCCTTCTTTTTTATAACACACATATGGTGCTTTTAATGAAGAATCTATGTGATCTAATATATGATCATCACAACTATAAGCCATTTCAATTGTATCATTAAAATTATTATTAGAAAGATAAATCCTACCTCTCCAGCACTCTATAGATGAACTTGAAACTACCCAAACTTCATTATCCTTATCGTAAATATTTACAATATTTTTAACAAAATTATCTAAATCCGTTTTAGATGAAATACTCATATGTTCTGAACGATAACCACTTTGCTTTACTCTTAATACAAGTACATTTCCTTTTTCATTAAAAAGTGAAGTAACATATTCTAATAAAGAGCTTTGTTCATCTTTTGTAAACCTATGCAAACCATTCTTCCTAATATCATCTTCAGTCCTAAAGCCCATAGCTACTGTTACTAAAGCTTTTTGATATCTTTCTGATATTTTTTCAGTCATATAAACTACCACCCTCTAAAGATTATTATATATTATAAATTTGGTGCAGGAAACGAGATTTGAACTCGCACGATTAATTAATCACTACCCCCTCAAGATAGTGTGTCTACCTATTCCACCATTCCTGCATAAAGGATAGTTAATTTACTTAACTATCCAAAATGTTGGTATATCTCTAAGACCATTATCACCACCTGCAACTGGTGTATTAATAATTTCATTATTTATAACTAAAGCACTAGAACTTCCACCATCCATATTAGCAGCATTAACAGCACCGTAGTTTTCCATTATCTCAGTTAAGTCTCCCATATCTGCACCAATAGATGTGGCAAGACGTCCATTAATTACTAAGAATAAGACTATACCATCTTCTCTTTGACCAATAGCAGTTCTAGGTGCAATACCCCAACCACCATTACCTTTAACAAAACTACTCTTACCATTAACTATTAAGAAAGGTCCAAACTCAACAGCATCTCTAATGCCCATTTCAAGTGCTTCTTCTGCCGTCATCTTACCTAGTACTAGTTTATCATCTTCAGTAAATCCAACGAAACCTCCACCCATTCTAGCATCTTCATAGTCACTTACAATCTTTCCATCTTTGATAACTGTTCCATGAGGTAAGGCACCATTGCTATTCCAATCAGGGTCATAAAAGCCTCCAGCATTAATAGCAACTATAGCATTTTCCCTCTTTGCAACCGTTGTAATCGCTTCTCCTCTTTTACCAAGATAAGCAGTTGTCGCAATAGAAACTCTTGACGGATCATATATCGCTACTAAATAACCTTGATAACCACTACCACTAACTTCAATAACTTTATATAAATCGTTACCTGGGTCTTTTGTTAATATTTGTTTTTCATATTCGTTCTTATATATCTTAGCATCAGAATCATAATCTTTAAAATTAATTAAATCAGGATTAGTATTCTCATCAACTTCAATTATATGATTATTAGCAAGTACTTCATTAATAACATCATCATTATAAAACCAAGTAGCCAAGTATTGATGAGACATAGAAGTCATCGCAGAAGTAATCCAAAAATTTCTAAAGGCATCTATTGGGCCATAAAAAAGAAACAAAGAAAAAGAACTTCCTATTATAAATAGCGCAATTATAATTTTTGTAATTATCTTTTTATCTTTTCTTTTTTCTTTTTTTATTTCACTAGCAATACTAGGCATTAAAATTGTCTTATCTAAGTCATTCTTATTCATCAGGTACCACTCCTGTATTATCCTCTTCTTCATCACTTATATTAATATCTTCATCTTTTCTTCCATTATACTCTCTATCACCATTTATATCTATATAATCTCTATCTAACTTTATTTCCTCTAACTTAACATCACTACTATTAGTATCACTTAACCATTTATTATAAGAAGTGATTAAGTTATTATAATTATTAACATCACTTATATAAGTATTAACAACTTCTTCATAAGAAGAAACAATCGCTTCACACTTATTATTAACATCTGCTTCAGGATGTAAAACATTGATACATTTATCTTTTACTTTCATATAGTCTTTATCAATTTTATCTAAACTTTCACTATAACTTTTATATAACTCTTTAAAACTAGCATCATTATCTTTTAGTGTTTGATAGTACATATTATCAGTAATAACACTATTATAAATATTATCTCTAATACTATTAAAAGACTCTACATCTGTTTTAAAAGCCTCATAAGAATCTCTAACCGTTTCCATTCTCTTCTTAACTTCAGCTTGATCATCATTATAATTAATAACAATATAGGATATAATTCCTATAACAATTAATAGAAAACCAATAAGTATCATGATACCTAACTTTTTACTATGATGTTTAACTTCCATAATTACACTCCTAATCTTTCAAGAAATCATTTTTTTCTTGTTTTAATCTTTTTTTTAGTTCTTTTTTCTTTCTTCTTTTATCATTATTTTTAGTATGTAAAGCTATTAAGAAAATTATTAATAATAAAACTATTAAACAAGTAAGACCAACTATTATATAAGAATTAATTTTTAACTCATCTTTTAGACTATCTACTTCTTCAGTATAATATCTTTGTATAGTCTTATCAACACTATCATATAAATATAATCCTTTTTTACCTGTTTCTACATTCTCACCATATACTAAATAGTATTTAGACTTTTTATTTAGTTTATAAACTGTATATTCTTCTCCATCTATATTAACTGTATATTTTTTATAGTTAGGAGGAATTTTACCATTATCTAAAAGATGAATAGTAAGTAAATCACTACCTAATTCTTGATATAAAGTATAATCTCCATCATCATAGATATAAAATTTAATATTACCTTTCTCATCTTTTAAAGCGACTAAAGTAATGTCTAAGGCTTCTATTTTATAAGCAGGTACTTCTTCATCATTAATTTTAACTGTTGTATCTACATAATAATCTTTAATTAAGTCTTTTAACTCATCAGTTTTTCTAATGACACTTAAGTTATCTTTATTAACTTTTACATTTATAGGATCTTTTTCTTTAACATTAACTACTATTGTATAAGTTTTAGTAGAACCATTTTCTGCTTCTACCACAACATTTATAGTATTAGCACCCTCATGAATTTCTACATCTCCTGTACCAGTTATACTAGCTTTACTATCACTTGCCTTAGCATTAACCGTAACACTAGTAGTTCCAGCTTCTGCTTCCACACTATAATTAGTAGTATCACTATTAAACTCGGGACTTAAAGTAAGGCCTTCTACTTCTAAACTAGCAAGATTGTTATCACTACTATAATTTTTCTCTACTTCTTGTCTACTAATTAAATTAATAGTTGTACTATCAGTTGGACTAGTAACTACTTCATCCCATGAAGCGATAGAGGTATTTACTACAGATATAGTAGTAGAACCAGTACCTTTAACTCTAAAAGTATAAGTATAACTTTGACTAGTCTGACCCTCGCCATCGACATAACCAACTACATGGGTATTACCACTTAAAAGTTGTAGTTTATTACTATCATAATCTAAACTAAATTCCCAACTTCCTAAACCACTACTTTCACTTATAGTAACACCTACTGTAATATTGCCTCCAACTGTTCCAGTTGCAGTAGTCCCTGCTACAGAAATAGAAGCAGCCTCTACTACATGAGGGCAAAAGAAAAGGAAGCTAAGTCCTAATATAAATAATATTTTTTTCAAGTTAATCACCCCTGTTCTATTGTACTATTACCAAGTATTTGTTTTTGAACTCTAAGTAGGTCTACTACATCAACTTTACCATCTCTATTAGTATCACTAGCTTTCCTATCATAAGTAGATAAATTACTACTTCCTAAAATATCTTTTTGAACTCTTAATAAATCAACAATACTAGTCTTACCATCACCATTATTATCACCATAGATAACAACTTTATAAGACTTAGCAGTAGAACCATTACTAATTACTAAAGTATCTCCAGTACCAACATTACCACTAGCCTTATTTCCATATCTATCTAAGTAACTAGTAACTTTTAAATTAGCATTAACACTACTTAACTTACTATTAATAGTATCTATATTGGTATTAAAAGAAATATTAGAAATAACGTCTCCATTTATCTTAAAACCAGAACCAAGAACACCAGTATTTACATCAATATCAGGAGTTGTAACTATTTCTTCTTCACTATCATCATCGGGTAAAATTACTTCATTATCATTAGGCATATCATTATAAACAGGTATTAGAAATTCATAAGCATTATTTAAAAGATTATTATTCTTATAACTTTTATAAATACTATATGCTTCCTGTGAATGAGCCCTTATATTAGTCATATATTGATGTGTATACATAGGATAAACTGCATCAGGTGATACATTAAACTTTTGATAATATAGAGTATTTTGATTAGCATTAATATATTTACTAGCGATATATTCAGTACCACCCATAATCGCTCTTTCTTTACTATTCCAAGGTCTTAAATAACTAGTAACAGAAGCATCATATCCTCCATTTGCCCATATCAAGCCTCTAATTTGTGGAGACTGATAAGAACTATAAGCACCTATATTGAAGTAGTTATAAATACCACTATAAGTCTTACCATTACCACAAGAATTAAGAGCATTCCAACTATCAATATTACTTGCATAACCTAAATTATTCAAACAACTATTATCAACTGAGAAAGTAAAACTACCTCCTGTAGTTGAAATACTATCAGTACTACCTTTTTCTTGTCTAATCCTACTAGCAAGGTATACTGGACTAACATTATAAGTTCTAGCAGTCTTCATTAAGATATTTAAGTATTCATTAGTATTTAAGAAAGTTCCACTAGTAACCCCTCTAACAGCATCTTCTGTTTGAATAGATGAATTATATTTTAAGTTTTCAAACATAAAGATATATTCTTCTGATAAAAAGTTCCTAGGATCTAAATAATAAGATACTGTATCCCTACTTGCCACATACCAACCTGGTTCTATCTGTTTATATGTACCATTTTGATAATATGGCCATTCTTTACTTCTTAAAGTCTCATCAGTTCCATCTACTAGACTAATCTCTCCATAACTCTCATTAGTTACCGCTTCATCAAAAGAAACACCAATAGATATAGGAGTAAATATCCAGTTAGGATGTTTCTCATGTATTGCCTTTAAATAAGGTAAGTAACTTTCCCCAAATCCTTTATTTAACATTTCCTTTTCAAAATCACCATTGAGGTCTACATCAGCGATATCTATAATTGCCTGGTCACTTGAACAAATATATCCTTCTAAGTCATTATACCTAACCTTATACCAAGCATTCTTACAACCATGACCACTCTCACCATCAGTACTAATTACATCAACTTTAGTACCTGCTACTAATACTCCATCAGTAACACCTGTAATTAAAGCACCCCCTGGTTTTTCCCTAAAATATTTATTAGTATTTAACACTATATAACTACTTGCATTAACAACAGGAATAAAAGTAAAAAGCATAACAAAGATGAGTAAAATACTAATTAACTTCTTCATACACTATCAACTCCTATCCTTCTATTTACATTATAACAGAATATTCTACAAATTTCTCTAAAAAAGATACAATTAACCGTCAACTTTACAATACAAACAAAAGTATAGAGGTTGAAAGATAGAAAATTATAGTCTATAATTATAGGGTATAGTTTTTTGTTTACGTGGAGGTCATTTAATGAGAAAGAATAAAGAGAATACTGAAGAAAAAAAAGATAAGAAAAAGAAGAAATGTAGATTATGGCTTGCGATATTAAGTATTATCGTTATATTAAGTAATCTTTTTGCCATATATAATATCCTATTATTAGGACCAATTGAAGAAGTAATAAGATATATTATTATAGGAATATTTGTTGTTTTTGATTTAATAATTATTTTTAAAGTTAGATCTAAAAGACGACATAAAGAAAAAAAAGTAAGACTTTTAACTTTCTTTTTAATATTATATCTAATTATAAACTGTGCAATTAGTGGTTTAATAATGTATGCTTATGGAACTCTATCTAGTATTAATAGAGATACTGTTACCTACTCTAGTAGTTTAATTGTACCAAGTAGTAGTGAAATAGAAGATGTAAAAGACTTAAAAGATAATACCATAGGAATACTTTCTGATGAGTCATCTCCTGAAGGAAATATTATTCCAAATGAAGTTATTGATGAGAATAAATTAAAAGATGATAATGAAATAGTTGAATATGAGGATTACTTTACAGCGATGGCAGATTTATATGAAGGTGAAGTTGATTCTATCTTTGTTCCTACTGATTATCCTTCTATGTTTACTAGCATGGAAACATACCAAAATATTAGTGAAGACACAAAAATTATTTTAACTCAAGAGAAAAAAATGAGAAAAACTAGTAGTAGAAATTCATCAGCAGGAAAATCTGTAACAGAGCCATTTACAATCCTTTTGATGGGTGTTGATTCTGCTGAAGAAGGACTATCTAAGAATACTGTTGCAAATGGTGATAGTTTAATATTAGTTACGTTTAATCCTAATACTTTAAATGCAACAATGTTAAGTATTCCAAGAGATAGTTATGTACCAATAGCATGTTGGAGTGGTAATCCTGAAAATAAAATAACACATGCTGCCGCTTATGGTACTGACTGTATGATGGATACTATTGAAAACTATTTTGATGTTACTATTGATTATTATGCTAAAATTAATTTTAAAGGATTAGTTAGTTTAGTTGATACATTAGGTGGTATTACTGTTGAAGTTCCTCAAGACTTATGTACTGATAATTCTAACCGTGAAGGACAAGTTTGCATAAATGCAGGAGTTCAAACATTAAATGGAGAACAAGCTTTAGTACTTGCAAGAAATAGAAAACAACTTGCAGCAGGAGATTTAGATAGAGGCTTAAATCAACAATTAGTTATCGAGGGAATATTAAATAAAGTTAAAGATATGAAGAGTATTAATCAAGTTATGGATGTGTTAAATACTGTTACAAATAATCTTGATACTAACTTTACAGAACAACAGATTTTATCATTCTATGATATTGCAAAAGATATTATGAATAATTCTTTACAAAAAGATGATGCTGATCTTATTAATATTGAACAATTATATTTAGATGGTACTGGTCAAATGATTTATGATGAAAGAAGTAGAATGGTTTTATGGGATTATGTACCAAACACTGCAAGTAGAGATGATATTGTAAAAGCGATGAAAGTTAATCTTGAACAAGAAGAACCTGAAATGATTAAAGAATTCTCTTTCTCTATTAATGATGAAGATTATGAGAAAACTGTAACTGGAACAGGTCCTTACAAAACAGCCTTTACCTATGATTTATTACCTGACTTTACTGGAGATAGTATGAGTCAAGCGGAAAGTTATGCCAATGCTCATGGAATAAGAGTTACATTTAAAGGAAACAGTGGCTATGTAGTTAGTCAAAGTCTTCCTGCTAATAAGAGAATAGATTTAATAAGTGGTAGCGTTGTATTAACATTATCAGGTGGAACTAGTTCTACTGAACCTGAAGATGATAGTAGCAATAGTAACGATAGTACTACGACAAACCCAACACCACCAACTAATGAACCTACTGAACCTGAAGAGCCAACAGAACCTGAAGTACCTGTTAATCCTATAGAACCAGTTGTTCCTCCAGAAGACAATGATATAGTAGAAGAACCAGAACAACCCGATGAATAAAGAGATAAGCAAACAAACTTATCTCTTTTCTTATGGTTTTAAAGCTGTTATTGGTACTACATAAATAGAAGTATCAGGATCTTTATAAGCAGCTTCTAAGATTCCAACTATAACACACATAAATTTAGGCTTTTTTATCATATTATTATAAAACTCTTTTAAATTTTTAATTGCATCATCTACTTCATTATACCCTAGTTTTATTTCAACTGCAGCATATTCTCCATCTTCGAATTCTAGTATTGTATCTACTTTTAAACCACTAACATTATCTCTAAAATGATATATTTTACCATCTAAATAATCCATATAAATTCTTAAATCTCTTTCTACAAGAGCTTCAAAGAGAAATCCAAATGTGTTTAAATCACCTATTAATTTATCAACATTGAGATTTAAAAGAGAACAAGCAAGAGAGGGATCAACAAAATGTCTTTTAACTGATTTCCCTACTCTTTCTGGAGAATGATAATTAGAACTATATGGCTCTTGATTTTCTATTAAATGCATTCTTTCAAAAAAATCTAGATAATCTAAAAGTGTAGTTCTACTAGATAAAATATTACTTTTAATTTCATGTTCTTTAATATCTCTTATAAGTGTTTTATTACTTATTATTCTAGATTCATTTCTTGCTAAAGATTTTAATAACATATTCATTTTATTCTTATCTCTTACTTTTTCTTCTTCATCTAGTTTTACATTTAATATTGAGTCGATATAACTCTTTGGTATTAAAGGATAACTTTCTTTTTTTACTTTTAAACTTTCTTTCCAGCCTCCTCTTATCAAGAGAGTAGCAAGTTCTCTAATTTTTACTTCTCCAGTATTCTTATTAATATTTTTATTATCTAACATATCAGTTATAGAAACAACACCAGTAGAATCACCTGATTCATAAAGACTCATTGTTTCCATATAATCTTTGTCTCTTAAGCTCATAGTTTACTTCTCCTATTATTAACTTACTATATTTTTAAATTTATTAAATCAAATGAACACTTTTTAAGGATTTCAGTGGACACTTTTTAAGAAAATTATTCCGTGAGATTTCGTAATTTTATTCCGTGACTTTTTTAAGACTCTAAACTTTCTAAATAAGACACCGCTTCATCAAATGTTCCTATCGCCTTAATTTCGATATCATAATTATTCTTCTCTTTTTCTTTTAATGCTTCTTTATAGTTATCCCCTTTAGGAACTAAAAACAAGTCAGCATCTGCTTTTATCGCTCCATTTAACTTATATTTAACACCACCAATTTCACCAACGCTACCATCACTACTTATAGTACCAGTTCCAACTATCTTAAGACCATTAGTTAAATCTCCATCAGTTAATTTATCATAGATAGCAAGTGTTAACATTAACCCTCCACTAGGACCACCCTCACTATCTTTAAATTTAAGCTCTACTTTAGGATCAGTCTTATATTCATAAATAGTACTAACAGAAACACCTGTTACTTTATAATCTGCTCCTTCTTTAACAGTTGCAGTTACATTATGCTCCTTATCATCTCTAATAACAGTTACTTTAATCTCATCTCCTACTTCATGTTTTTGAACCTCATTAGTATAGTCTTCAACATTTTCAATATCTTTACCATTAACTTTTACTAATTCATCCCCTACTCTTAAGCCATCTTCTTCCTTATCTTCTACATAAATAACATAGAAATGTTTATCTCTTATACTTACCTCTTTACCTGCTTTACTATATGCTAGCATAATAGCAGTTTGATTAGCATTTTCTAAGTATATTCTATTTCTAAACATAATATCTTCACTAGTCTCATCTTCATTTAACTCTACATCTTCTTGTTTTTCTATATCATATCCGGGAATAATATTACCTAAAATAAAAGATGCTACATTACCTTCAAGTTCTCTAACATAGGCAAAATTTAAAGACCCAGAACTATCATAACTTCCATCAACTATAACTCTATCATTAATATTAATAGTACCTCCTCCAGCATAAATATAATATGGTAATGGGAAAGTAAAGACAAAGTAACAAATTATTAAAAATATAATGGTCTTATAATAATCTTTCATAAATTTTTTTATTCTTAAATAAACTTTATTAAGCATATAATCACACCTTACTAATACATTATACCAAAAGAAGGTAATAATATGAAAAAAAAATATCAAGAATTATTTGCAGTACTCATAATTTTATTTCTTTACTTAGGTATCTTTATTAATCCCTCTTTAATTATAGAAAGTGGTATCTCTAGTATTAATATCTTTAAAACTAAACTATTCCCCTCAATATTCCCTTTCTTTGTCCTAGCATCCCTTCTTTTAGAACTAGGTATTGCCACTAAAATAAGCAATAAATTAAACCCTATTTTCAAAAGATTATTTCATGTCGAAGGTAATAGTTCTTTTATAATTTTAGTTAGCATAATATCAGGCTTTCCTAGTGGTTCTAAATATGCTGTAGAAAGTTATAAAAATAAAACTATTGATAAAGCTACTGCAAATTATCTTCTAACCTTTACTCACTTTGCTAATCCTCTTTTTATATTAGGAACATGTGGCCTTATTTTAAATAGTCTATCCCTTGCTTATAAAATATTAATAATACAGATTATATCTAATCTAATTCTTGGTATTATTTTAAGACCTAAAGAGATTATCTCTTCTAAAAAGATAAATAATTATCAAAATAAATCATTTCTAGAAGCACTACCTAAAGCGATAAATGATGCTATTAAATTACTTTTATTTATGTTAGGAAGTATTACTTTCTTTATGTTCTTTAGTAAACTACTTACAACTTCCTTATCATTAAATTCCTTCTTTGAAACTATTATTACAGGAATACTTGATATGACTAGTGGTATTTGTTTAGTACCTAGTATTGATACTACTAATTATATAAGAGGATTACTCATCTTAACCTTTATAACCTTTGGTAGTTTTTCAGTTCACTTACAAGTTCTAAACAATATAAAAGAAGAAGATTTAGAATATAAATACTTCTTCTTTGGAAGAATTATTGAAACATCTATTGCCTTGCTTCTATATATATTATTTTAATAAGCATAATTAACAGGACAATTTATCATAAAAGAATAAGTTTCATCTGTAAAGTTAGGATGAGTTAAAACAATATTTATTTGTAAATATCCATTATTAGCAGGGATATACGTAATACTAGATGAAGGACTTAATTTCAAATCAGGAATGTTAGGTATTTCATAATCTATAACATTACCTTCCCTACCATAACTAATTACAAAATCATCTGGATTAATTACAAGAGTCGTTGTATAACTACTAGGATTATCAAAAGTAAAAGTGGCACTATATCCATCACTTGTCACATTGCTAACACTAGTTAAATGTCCCTTAATTAAATCATCTTGAATAACTTTTTGGAGATTATTACTATATGCTATAACTTCATTATTAATCTCTTCTATCTGTTCTTTATTTCGATAGTTCATAATTAAATTAAACATACTAACTACAATAGTAGAAACAATAATAAAACATACTAATAACTCAACTGATGTAATCCCCTTATTATTTAATCTCATCTTACCACCATCCTTTTATTCAAGTCCTAATGTAAATGGATTATTTATAGTACCATCTCCACCAGTTATTACAACATTAGATTTTAGATTTATTGACGGCCGGACGCCTTTCGAATTAATCGAAGACCAAGAGCTGAACACATAACCACTACTGCTGACCCACCAAACGTTTGACGTACTAGCTGGTGTTAAAGTCCAATAAGCTGTATTATTAGCAGATCTATCGAATTCTCCTGCCATTAATTCTCCATATCTTAATAAACCTACTGTAGCTTCTGTTACATTCGATGTTGTTGTAGTTCCGCTTGCATCTGTATATTTGGCATTCTTATATAAGTAGGAATCACCGCTTCCTACAGTTCCAAGATACCATACAGTACTTTCTTCTATCATGTCTAGTTCTTCATCTGTTAAATATCCATTTCCTGTATTTAAATAATCATTATTCAAAAATGTTCCTATTGTATTTGTACTTGAAAATGTTGGATTACTTCCAAAGGTCATTGTTATAAATGTTCCTGTACTTTTTAACGGTTCAGCACTTACTATCTTTGTTCCTGTACCATTTTCGTGACTTACTATTCTATATAGATTATTCTCGCCACTTCCAAATCTTATATACTCTCCACTATATCTACTTGAAAGTAATGTTCCAGAAAGGTCAACATCATTATCTCCGCTTAAGCGATAAGGATTATCTATTGTCCCATCGCCATCTACTATTTTGACGCTAGATTTTAGATTTATAGATGGACGGACGCCACCCACATTCCCAATCCTCGAAGGCGAAATGCTGCCCGCATAACCACTACTGCTGACCCACCAAACTTCTGTCCAACTATATGGTGTTAAGTTCCACCACTCAAGTCCATTATTTAAATAACCATTATCATAGGTTGTTCCTCTATAACTTGTCTGATATTCATACATATTTAGTAAACCTATAGATGCTGTTACAGTTATTATTCCATTTGGTCTTTGTATACTTCCTAAATTTGTAGTATCCATTGTCGCATCCCATACTGCATCCGTGACTATAAACTTTTCTGGATCTCTTAAATTACCTAAGAAGCCATCTACTGTCGTATCATTTAACCAATCTTCCATATAACTTCCTTCAAAACTAGTTTTATTCCTAGGATTATAGGTAATTGTACTTATATTCCACTGTGTTACTAATTTCACTGTCTTGGCTTCATTATTTACAGACACCGCTCTCCATAGTTTACCACTATACCAGATATAGTTATTAGGATCACCACAACTAGAAGTTATAAAAGTATCTACTCCATCATCATATGTAGCATCGCAAATTAAATTATCAATTATTACATCACCTACATTTGAACTATTATCTTCTGAACCACCAATATATACTTCAATATTCCCATATCTATATGTATCATTTGAAACATATTCAACAATAACTCTATAATAACCTGAATCGGCTGTTTTACTAGTATTTTTACTATAAGTAGGTAAATAAGAAATATATTCCCTAAAGCTTCTACTAAAACTGTTATTGTCTTTAACAAAGTTTTTAAAATTAGTAGTTGCATAAGAGGTTAAATAAATTTTAGATATATTATTCATAGTCTTAAATGCTGCACAAGAGTTCTGACCATCAGAAACAGTATACAAAGAACAATCTGTTATATCAAGATAACCACTAGTACTAGCAGTTGTATAAACTGATTCTGGTAAGCCTTTTAATGCTATCATTCTTCCCCAATGAGCAATGTAAGTAGATTCTACTGTATCATAGTTTTTATATCTTTCATACTCACCAATAAGAGGAAAAAAATTAGTATAAAGTAAAGAGAAAATTCCCATAATAAAAACACCAACAATCAATGTTTCTACTAAAATAAATCCACTTTTATTTACTATTTTTGTCTTTTTCATCCTAAGCTCCTCTTGTAATTAAATTATTCTTACTATATAATATATTATAGTAAAAGATTAAAATAAAGTAAAGGGGTTGATACTTTTGGTAACATATGATATGACAAAAACACCAATCGTTAATGTTGTTGATGATATAATCGCTAATGCATCTAAAAAAGGGGCTAGTGATATTCATTTCGATCCTAGAGAAGACTGTTTAATGGTTAGAATTAGAGTTGATGGAGATTTACAAGATTATACACAAATTCCTAAAATATATGAAAGAAATTTAATAACTAGAATTAAACTTATCGCCAATATGAATATTACTGAAAGTAGATTACCTCAAGATGGATCTATTAAAGGAACTATTAAAGGTATAAATTTAGAAACCCGTGTATCTACCCTACCTACTAATGAAGGTGAAAAATGTGTTATTCGTATTCTTGATTATACTAGAAGTTTACAAGGAATTGATGCTCTTGGTTTCAATGACGATAACTTTAAAAAATTAAAGAAAATGATTTCAGAACCAAATGGTATTATTTTAATAACTGGAGCGACTGGTAGTGGTAAAAGTACTACTGTTTACTCTATTCTACAAGTATTAAACAAAAAAGAAACTAATATTATTACTGTCGAAGATCCAATAGAAATGAATCTAGAAGGACTAAATCAAGTTCAAGTAAATAGTGAAATAGGCCTTGATTTTGCAACTGTTTTAAGATCTATTTTAAGACAAGATCCCAATGTTATTCTTATTGGAGAAATTCGTGATAGTGAAACTGCTAAAATTGCTGTTAGAGCCTCTATTACAGGTCATTTAGTACTTTCTACAATCCATACTAATAACTCTTTAAGTACTATTGAAAGACTCCTTGATATGAATGTAGAAAGATATTTATTATCAAGTGCCCTATCTGGTATTATTTCTCAGAAACTTGCCAAAATGGTATGTCCACATTGTCGTATTAAAGAAGAAACTACTCCATATCAGAAAAAAGTATTTAAACTAGCTTTAGATAAAGATGTTGATGAAATATATAATGCTAATCCCAAAGGATGTGATAAATGTAATAAAGGTTACCATGGACGAGTTGCAATTCAAGAAGTATTAATGATTAATGATGAAATTAGAAATGCTTTAAATGAAGAAAATCTAGAAAAAGATGATTTAAATAAAATGGTTTATACATCAGATGTTATTACAATGCTTCAAGATGGACTTTTAAAAGTATTAGATGGTTCTACTACTTTCGATGAAATATACAAAATAATTGATGTTGATGATGATTTAGATGTTTATTGTAAAATAAAAGGTATAAAATATGACGAAAATAACGTTGAAGAAAAAAAAGAGGAAGCATCATCTGAAACTATTGAAGTAGAAAATAAAACAAAAGAGGATGAAATATTATAAAATAATTATTTCCCCTCTTTTATTTATTTCAATCATATTACCTGTAGATAAATTCTTTGTAGCATTAGTACACCCTACCAAACATGGTATTTTTAACTCCCTTGATATTATAGCAGCATGAGACAAAGTTCCACCTTCATCTGTTATAATTGCTTTAGATTCCTTAATAAGACTAAGAAATTTAGGTGAAGTCATAGGTGTAACGATAATATCTCCTCTTTTAAAGTTATTAAAATCTTTATCACTTAATATAACACATACTCTACCAGTTATATTAGTGTTAGATGAATATGCAAATGTTCCATTTAGTAAGCTATTACTAGCTTCTTCTATATTAATATTATTATCTCCAAAAAATTTATCATAGTCAGTAGTAACATAAAGACTATTATTATAATAAATATAACCAAGCTTTCTATTTTCTAAACTTTCTATACTAGGTAACTTACTATTTATTATTTCATCTATAAGTAAAAAGTCTATATATTCTTTATAATTATCCGGTAATATCGCTTTAAATTTAAAAACTAAATAGTCAACAGCTTTATAAATAATATAATCATACTTTTCTCTAAATTCTATTAATAAATCCTTTACTCTTTTACTAGTGTCATTAAAATGCCCTGCTAATTGTCCTAAACTAGTGAATGGATATATTTCTATTATTTTATCTATATAAGTTCTATAATCTATTTCCAACTTATTATTAATAGTATTATTTAAATATTCTATATCTTTTTTTATTTTTCTATAATATTTTAATGTCTTATCAAAATATATATCTAATAAATAATACATAGGATTTGGTAATTCTTCTAAGTCTGTATTATTATAATAGATAGAAACATTATTATCTACATTATTATAAACGAATAAAGGCTTAAAATAATATAAATTTTTAGTAATATTTTTAATACCAAAATATTCTCCTTTATAATATAACTCTATATCTATAAGAGATTTTTGTCTAGTTAAAGTTAAACTAAACGATTTAGGTAAAATAGTTCTAGCAGTAATAGGCCTAGCTTGTAAAATGTATATTTTTCTATCTTTAATTGCATATTCTATATCCATAGGACATTTATATATTTTTTCTGTCTTCTCTATTTCTAATATTAAGCGATTAAAAATAACTTCATCTAAAGAAAGTTCTCCTATCTTCAAATCAATCATTCCTGTTTCTTTTCTAACAAAAAACTTATTAGGTATCACTTTTCCAGATACTAATTTTTCCCCTAGTCCTTCAGTCATTTCAATTAAAATATAGTTATCAGATTCACTTGATGGATCAACTGTAAAGGCAACACCGGAATAGTCTGAATCAATCATAACCTGTATAATAACATTAATACCATAAATATCAAAATCATCACTATAACTAATAACATTATCATTGTATAAAGAACAGAAACACTTCTTTATATTTAAAAAGATATCTTCTTTTTTAACATTTAAAAAAGTATCGTACTGTCCAGCGAATGATTTATCTTTTCCATCTTCATTACTAGCAGAAGATCTAATAGCATAAAGATGAGAATTTAATTCAGGTAGTTCTAATGCTAGTTTATTAGCTAGTCCACTATTTATGTCTTGTTTCATAATTATATCTTTTATTTTTTTGTATTTCTTTTTAGTAAATAGCTCTTCAATTTTTTTGTAAATATTATTATCAGTTAAAAATTGAATATAGTCATCTTTACTTATAATAAAAAATTTAGGTACTAAAATATTATTACTAGCTAAATATAATAAGGAATTAGCTTTACCACCATATTTCATAATATCACTACTTTCTAATCTTGGAATAATTACTTTTTGTTATTTTTTAATTCCCTACTCCATCCCATTACTTTAATATAACTAATAATGCTAATTACTATCATACCTATATTAAGGATAAGAACTAGTATTGCAAATAGATTAAAATTGGTAAGACCATTAATAAGGCTTTCTAATTCATTTTCTACTACCACATCACGACTAGAAAAATAACTTAAAGTAAGTATTAATGTAATAAGAAAATAGAGTGTAGAAAAAATACCTAACTTAATTTTTTTTAGTCTAAAAAACTTATAAGCACTAACTACTTCTATAGCCATAAATATAAATATTATTACTAAAAACAAATAATTACCCATAATCAATACCTCCTAATACAATTCTTTTGGTAATATTTTATCAAGTGCTTCACTAATTACTTCACTTGATTCCTCTAATTTTTCTTCTTCTTCATCAGTTAATTTTATATTAATAACTTTCTCTATTCCATTTTTACCTATAATACAAGGTGTAGAAAGATATACATCATAAGTAGTATTGTAATTAGATACAGGATATACTTTTTTTAAATCTTTAAGAATACATAATGTAAGTTCTAAAAGACAAGATGCTACTCCATCACTAGTATAACCTTTATGTTTTACTATAACCCCTCCCATATGACGAGTTTCATCTTCTAACTCTTCTTTATCATCAAGTGATAAATATTGGCTTAAGTTTTCTAAACCTATATTAGCATTACTCCAAGCG
>CAMMMG010000007.1 GCA_946497925.1 uncultured Mycoplasmatota bacterium | reverse complement strand
TACTTTTATTGGAGATGAGTATAGAGTTCAAGTTGGTAATCATGACTTTTTTATATAATAGGAAATTTATACTGAAAAATCGAAAAAATGTATTGACAAACATATCTTCTATATAGTACGCTTAGGTTACAAAAAATTAAACAGAGGTGTTCGGATTATGAAGATATATAAAGCATATAAATTTAGGTTATATCCAACAAATGACCAAAGGGGATTTATTAATAGAACTTTAGGATGTAAACGTTTTGTATATAATTATTATCTTAATTATTTAAAGGATAATAATGGTATAAATAGATTTGATTTACATAAAGATTTACCTAAATTAAAAGAAGAAAATGAATTTCTAAAAGAAGTAGATTCAACTGTATTATGTTCTGCTGTAGATGATTTATGTAAAGCTTTTAATGATTATTATGCAAAAAGAAAAGGTTATCCTAAATTTAAAAGTAAATTTAGTAAACAGTCATATAGAACTAGTTGTGTAAGAAGTAGATATAAAGAAAAAGAATATAGTAATATAGAAGTAGATTTATTAACTAGAAATATAAAATTACCAAAACTAGGAAAAGTTAAAATAAGAGGATTTAGAAATGAAGAAAGAATAGAAGGTAAGATAGTAAATGCAACTATATCAAGAGATGCAACCAATAAGTATTATGTTAGTGTATTAGTAGAAGAAGATATCATAATAGAAAAGATAATACCTACAACTATAGTAGGAATAGATTTAGGAATAAAAGATTTAGTAGTAACAAGTGATGGTATTAAATATGGTAATGATAAAGTATTAATGAAATTTGAAAAGAGGTTAAAAAGATTACAAAGAAAGTTATCTAGACAAGTTAAAGGTAGTAAGAATTATTTAAAGACAAAAGAAAAAATAGCAAGAGTACATGCTAAGATAAAGAATTATAGAAAACATTATTTAAATGACATTGCTAATGAGATAGTAGATGACCATGATATTATAGTAACAGAGAGTCTATTAGTAAAAGATATGTTTAAAGAAAAAGTAAAAGCATTTAACAAAAGTCTATCAGATGCAAGTTTAAGTAAATTATGTTCTCTAATAGAATGGAAAAGTAAGATAAAAGGAAAGTATTATTATAAGATAAATACCTATTATCCAAGTAGTCAGATATGTAGTCACTGTGGATATAAGAATAGTAAATTAAAAGATTTAAGTATAAGAGAGTATGATTGCCCAAAATGTGGATCACATAATGATAGAGATATAAATGCTAGTTTAAATATATTATTAGAAGGATTAAAGTTACACTATAATTTAGTTAGTTTAGTATAGATAATGTTTTAGATAAATAACAATTTAATATAAAAATAAATTAGTACGGTAGCGACTATCGGAATTTAAGCCTATGGAGAATAGAGGTTACTCTATCTATGAAGTAGGAATCCTTGGAGGTAACGACAAGGTAAAAACAAACCTGTTTGTTTTATTTGTTCTAGATTTGTTATTTTACAATAGAGAGTTATCTTGTTTAGTAGCTTTTGAATTGAAATTAGGAGAATTTAAAGCAGAATATTTAGGAAAAATGAACTTATATTTAGAAGCATTAGATAGAGATGTTAAAAAAGAACAAGAAAATCCTAGTGTTGGAGTTATTCTTTGTAGTTCTAAAGATAAAGATGTTGTAGAATACTCACTTAGTAAAAATATGACTCAAACTTTAATTTCTGAATATAAATTAAAGCTTATTGATAAGAAATTATTAGAAACAAAATTAAAAGAAATGAAATTACTAATAGAAAATAATGAATGATATTTTTTGAAAGGAGATATTTATTATGATTTATGTAAGCAAAGAAAAGGCAGAGTTTTTTGGTAATGATGATAAGTCTGGCTTTCAATATCCTATATTCGATAAAGATTTGGATTTATCCATTATTAAAATAAATGGAAGAAGTCCTAAAGTAGGTTATCAAACAAATACTGAATGTAAAGAACTACTTTATATAATGACTGGTAGTGGTATTTTAGAAGTTAAAGGCAAGGAAGAAAAGATAAAGTTTAAAAGTGGTGACGTTATTTTACTTGATAAAAATGAGTGTTATGCTTTTGAAGGAGAGTTTGAGGCATGTGTACCTTGTACTCCTGCTTGGACTAGTGAGCAACATAAATATGTAGATTAGTTGTTAATAAAAAGATGAAAAGAATATTATAAAATAATCATATAATGTAATAAGGGATAAGTATAAGTCTCTTATTTTCTTTTAAATAGTTTAATGATATAATATATTCAATTAGAAAGAGGTGACGTTATGAAATTATATAATACTCTTACAAGAAGTGTAGAAGAGTTTGTGCCAATAGATAAAAATGAAGTTAAGATGTATACTTGTGGTCCTACTGTTTATCATTATGCTCATATTGGGAATTTAAGGACTTATATAATGGAAGACGTGTTAGAAAAAACTTTAAATATGTTAGGTTATAATGTTAAGCGTTGTATGAATATTACTGATGTTGGGCATTTGTCAAGTGATTCTGATAGTGGTGATGATAAAATGCTTAAAAGTGCGAAAAGAGAACACAAATCAGTATTAGATATCGCTAAGTTTTACACTGAGGAGTTTAAAAAAGATACAGAGAAACTTAATATTAAGTGGCCTAGTATTGTTAGTCCTGCTACTAGTAATATAGATTCTTATATAAAGATGATAGAAAAACTACTTGATGAAGGTTATGCTTATAAAGCAGGTGGTAATGTTTATTTTGATACATCTAAACTTAGTGATTACTATATTTTAACTAATCATAAAATTGATGATATGGTAGTGGGTGCACGTGAAGGTGTTGAGTTTGATAGTAATAAGAAAAATCAAGCTGACTTTGTTTTATGGTTTACTAAGTCTAAGTTTGATTCACAAGAGTTAAAATGGGATTGTCCTTTTGGTGTTGGTTATCCTGGTTGGCATATAGAGTGTTCTTGCATTGCTATTAAAAATTTAGGAGAACATCTTGATATACACTGTGGTGGTGTTGATAATATCTTTCCACATCATACTAATGAAATCGCTCAGAGTGAAGCTTATTTAGGTCATAAATGGTGTAATTATTGGGTACATGGAGAACATTTAAATGATAAAAGTGGTAAGATGAGTAAATCTAAAGGAGATATACTTACTGTTAGTACTTTAGAAAAAGAAGGTTATAATCCTTTAAGTTATCGTTATATGTGTTTAGAGTCTCATTATCGTAAACCATTACTTTTTACTTATGAAGCTTTAGGGCAAGCAGAAAATGCTTATAAGAAACTTAAGAATAGAGTATCTTTACTTAAAGATGAAGGTGAACTTGAGGGGGAGATAATTAAGACTTATCTAGATAAATTTAAAGAAGCATTATCTGATGATATGAATACAGCGATGACTTTAACAGTTCTTTATGAAGTATTAAAACTTGATACTAGTGATAAGACTAAGAAACAGTTAGTTATGGAATTTGATAAAGTTTTAAGTTTAGATTTACTAAAAGATGATATAATAGATATTGATCAGAGAATAGTTAAATTAATTGAAGAAAGAAATGAAGCAAAGAAAAATAAAGATTATAGTAGAGCTGATGAGATAAGAGATTATCTTCTTACTAAAGGTATTAGATTAATAGATAGTAGAGAAGGTACTACTATAGAGAAAATATAGGAGGTTTTAAATGTTTTATTATATGTATTTTGGATATGGACTTGTTATAATTGCTTTTCTTATAACATTAGTTGCAGATATTTATTTAAGAACAAGATATAGTAAATATAAAAAAGTTAAAGTTAAAAGTGGTATGACAGGTGCAGAAGTTGCTAGAGAGATATTAAAAGATAATGGATTAGAGGATATTTATGTTGTAGAGACTAGAGGATATTTGACTGACCATTATGATCCAAGAGCTAAAGTTGTTAGACTTTCTACTGATATATACAATGGTGACTCTATTGCAAGTGTTAGTGTGGCAGCTCATGAATGTGGACATGCTGTTCAAGATAAAGAGGGATATTTCTTTTTAAGGTTTAGATCTTTCTTAGTACCTATTGTTAATTTTAGTTCTAAGTTTGGTTATTTAGCTGTTTTAATTGGTCTTATCTTTGGAGCGATGAACCTTGCTTGGGTTGGTATATTCTTGTTAGTGGCAATATTACTATTTCAACTTATTACTTTACCTGTAGAGTTTAATGCTTCTAAAAGAGGTAAAATGTTTCTTAATAAATTAAAAGTTGTTGAAGCAAGCGAGAAGTCTATGGCTAGTTCTATGTTGATGGCTGCTGCTATGACTTATGTTGCTTCTTTAATATCAACATTATTAGAATTATTAAGATTAGTTTTAATTGTAATGGGTAATGATAGAGATTAGACTTTTTAGTCTTTTTTCTTTAGAGGAGATGTTTATGGATATTAGATGTGTTAATTCTTTAGTACTTGCTTATCTTGGTGATGCAGTTTATGAAGAGTATATTAGAATGTATTTAATAGAGAAAAAAATTAATAAAGTTAATGATTTGCAGAAGGAGTCTATTAATTATGTTAGTGCAAAAAGACAAGCTTATTTTTTAGATAAAATGTTAGATAGTGACTTCTTTAATGAAGATGAGATTAGTGTTGTTAAACGGGCTAGAAATGCTAAGAGTCATGCTAATCCTAAAGGCTGTAGTGTGATAGAATATAAAAAAGCGACTGCTCTTGAGGCTTTAATTGGTTATTTAAAACTTAGCAATAGAGTGGATAGAATAGATGAAGTTATTAAGTTTATTACGGAGGAATAGTTATGTTAGTATATGGAAGAAATGTGGCAGAAAGAGTACTTAAAGATGATAAAAATTTTAAAAAAGTAAGAAAAATATATGTTGAAAAGAATTATTATGAGAAAAATGAAATTTTCTCTAGTGAAAATTTAAAATCTAGGATTAGATTTATGTCAAAATTGGAACTTGATAATTTGATAGATGGGGTTCATCAAGGTATAATCATTGATATGGAGGACTATCAATATACGCCTTTAAATAAAATTATAGAAAAAGAATATGATAAAGTACTTATATTAGATCATATTCTTGATCCTCATAATTTTGGAGCGATTATTAGAACAGCGGTAGCTGCTGGTTTTAATGCAATTATTATTCCTAATGATAGACAAGTGCTTATAAATTCTACTGTTATTAAGACTAGTGTAGGTGCAGTATTTGATATTGATATAGTATTGGTTACTAATCTTAATAATACTATTAAGATTCTTAAAGATAATGGTTTTTGGATATATGGTACTGTTATGAATGGAGAAGACTATAGAAAAGTAGATTATAATGGAAAAGCATGTCTTATTATTGGGAATGAAGAGAAAGGTATTAGTAAGCTAGTTAAAGAAAATTGTGACTTTTTAGTGACTATTCCTATTAGTCCTAAAATAGATAGTTTAAATGCTTCTGTCGCAGCTGGTATATTGATATATGAGGTAGTCCGAAATAGAAAGTAGGATTTATGAAATATAATGATTATGAGCTTTTAGATTTAATTTATGATAATGATGAAGTGGCCTATAATATTATGCTAAAAAAGTATAAACCTGTTATTTATGGTAAAGCTTTGGAATATTATAATTATTTAAAAACTAATCACTATGAGGGTTTTACTCTTGATGATTTCTTACAGGAAGGTATTATTGCTTTTAATCATGCTATTAAGAAATTTGATTCTAATAAAGGAACTTTGTTTTATTCTTTTCTTTTAGTATGTTTAACATCTAGTTTTAATTATATGTATAGAAGTATTCTTACGCTTAAGAATAGACCTCTTTTAAAATATCAAGAGTTAGACTTTGAAGTTAAAGATTCTAGTGCAGTAGATCCATATGATTCTATAGATAATTTAGATATATATAATACATTGGATGACTATTTAGATAATTTAAGTCAGTTAGATTCTGCTATTATTACCTTAAGACTAAATAACTTTAAATATTTTGAAATAGAAGAACTTTTAGAGGTTAGTTCTTCTCATATTAGTAGAGTTATTAAAGCGATGAGGGAAAAAGTTGAGTTTTGTAGTTGACAAATATTACTTTTCTTTGTTATTATCTTTCTAATATTTTAAAGAGGTAGTGGTATTATGAGAGGTTTTTTAGATATATTTAATGATTGATAAAAATGACTTTTTTGGTAAGTCATTTTTTTGTAAATAATTTTAGAGAGGAGTGATATTTTGATAACTATTAATGATGTTCTTGATAAAGTAAGAGAAAATAATATAGGAGGAGAAGAAGTCATTAAAAAAGCCTATCTTTTAGCTTCTAAACTTCATGAAGGGCAGTTTAGACAGAGTGGGGAGCCTTATATAACTCATCCTTTATATGTTGCCTATATCCTTGCTTCTACTTATAATGATACAGAAACGATTGTGGCTGGACTTTTACATGATGTTGTTGAAGATACTGATATTACTTTAGGAGAAATAGAGTCTATATTTGGAAGTAGTGTGGCAGGACTTGTTGATGGTGTTAGTAAATTAAAAGGGATGAACTTTTCTAGTAAGAGTGAAAAAGTAGAAGCGAATACAGCCAAGATATTAAGAGCGATTAATGATGATATTAGAGATATTCATATTAAGTGTGCAGATAGACTTCATAATATGATGACAATTGGTTTTAAGAGTGAATTTAAACAAAAAGAAAATGCACTTGAGACAATAGATTTGTATGTTCCTTTAGCATATCGTACTGGTATTTATGAAGTGAAAAAGAAATTAGAAGATTTATCTTTTAAAGTGTTGAATCCTTTAGATTATGAAGATACTTCAAGAAAAAATAAATGAGTATTTTGATGTAAATAAAGATACATTAGATAGAGTTGTTTTTAATATAGAAAGGACTTTAAGAGATAATAATATTAAAGGTGTTGTTAAGTTAAGAATAAAAGAAGTTTATAGTACTTATAAAAAGTTAAATAAACTTAATAGAAAGCTTAATCATAGTAATACAAATATTGTAACTCTTGATGCAGTACATGATTTATTTGCTGTTAAAATAATAACTGATGATTATTTAGATTGTTATAAAGCTGTGGCTGTTATAAATAAAGAATATGTTCCTGCTAAATCAATAATTAAAGATTTTATTGCAGTACCTAAAACTAATTTGTATCAGTCTTTACATACTGTTTTTTCGGTTAATAATTGTTTAGTGCAAGCACAAATTAGGACTAATGATATGGATATGGTTGATACGTATGGTCTTCCTTATTACATTTATTCTAAGAATAAACCATTTAGGGAACTACAAGATGAGATTAGAGAGAATTTACAGTTTTGTAAAGATCTTAACTTTCTTAGTGAATATTTTGAAAGAAATGATTTATATGTAGAGAAAGTTAAAAAAGAGTTATTTGCTAATGAACATGTCTATGTTAGAACTAAAAATAATAAGACTATTGAATTACCTTTAGGTTCTACTCCTATAGATTTAGCATTTTTAGAAGGCGACAGTACTGGTTATAATCTTGATAGAGCGATTGTTAATGGAATAGAAGTACCACTTGATTATGAATTAAAAAATAATGATAGAGTATCTTTTGTAATGGGAGGAAGTCCTGAAGATTATTGGTTAGATTCTGTTAAGACAACTAGAGCGAAAGAAAAGATTCTTGAATATAAACGCCTCTTGTAATTAATCTTAAAATGCTATAAAATTATAGTATAAAGAATAGAAAGCAGTGATGCCTATGGGAGAGATAATTAGATTTCCTTTTGAAGAGACATTAGATGAGTATACTAAGACTTATCATAATAATGATGAGTATACACGTCTTTTTTATGTTATGGATTCTACGATGAAATATATTCATGGTAAAGGATATTACGTTATTAACTTTAATCCTAAAAATATAGTAGTAGGTGTTACTAATAATAATGAAGATTATGTTAATTTTAAAAGTATTGATGTAATGGATGATGATATTACTAATAAAATAAATAATAATATATATAACTTAGCTTTCTTAGAGATAGGTATTTTGTCAGAAACATTGGAACATTTAAAACCAGAGTTTTTGAAAGAAAACTATTCACAGTTTAAAATATTTATACCTGAGAATTTAGTTAATTATTATCAGATGATTGTAGTTAATGGGGGTCATACTTATTTGTGTGATTATCTAGAAATTAAAAACAAACAGGAAATTACTAAACTTAATAAAGCTCTTGAAGAAGAAGGTGGTTCTAGTAAAGGTAGAAGTTATGTTAAGAGTACAGGACATTATGGTAATGATGATGATAATATTGTTCCAATGCCATTACCTGGAAAGAAAGATAATGATATAGCAGCTTTTGTTACTAATTATGCTTTAGCATTTGTTGTAATCGCTAGTAGTATTTTAATACCTTTAATTGCTTTCTTATTAGGACAAAGATAATAGTATAGATTAGAGAGTGGTCTATACTTTTATTATTTCTCTTTTATAGAAAATTTGTTTGACTAAATGCATTACTTATGGTATATTTTGGTAGTAGAAAAATGTATTGTTTTGTATTATAATAAATAGCGTTTTAAGGAAGTGGTAATTGTGGATAAAATAATAGTTAAAGGTGCTAGAGAAAATAATTTAAAGAATGTTTCAATAGAATTACCTAAGAATAAATTAATTGTAATGACTGGTGTTAGTGGTAGTGGTAAATCTTCTCTTGCTTTTGATACGATATATGCAGAAGGACAAAGAAGATATGTAGAGAGTCTTTCTGCTTATGCTAGACAGTTTTTAGGAGGGACTGAAAAGCCTGATGTAGATTCTATAGAAGGGCTTAGTCCTGCGATTAGTATTGATCAGAAGACTACTAGTAAGAATCCTCGTAGTACTGTTGGTACTGTTACAGAAATATATGATTACTTACGTCTTTTATTTGCAAGAGTTGGGGTTCCATATTGTCCTAATCATAATATTCCTATAACTAGCCAGAGTATTGAAGAGATGACTAATAAAATATTGGAACATGAGGAAGGTACTAGACTTGTTATTATGGCTCCTGTTGTTCATGGAGAGAAGGGTACTCATAAAGATTTACTTGATGATTTAAGAAAACAAGGTTTTGTTAGAGTTAGAGTAAATGGAGAGATGCATGATTTAACAGAAGAGATTACTTTAGAGAAGAATAAAAAGTCTAATATTGAAGTAATTGTTGATAGAATTGTTTTAAAAGATGGTATTAGAAGTAGATTATTTGAGTCTTTAGAGGTTGCAACTAAACTTAGTAAAGGTAAAGTAGTAGTAGATTTCCTTGGGGATAAAGAAGTGGTTTATTCAGAAGATTTTGCATGTCCTTATTGTGATTTTTCTTTACCTGAACTTGAACCTCGTCTATTTAGTTTTAATGCACCTTATGGAGCATGTCATGAGTGTAAGGGACTTGGTATAAAGTTAAAAATAGATCCTGATTTAGTTATTCCTGATAAGAATAAATCTTTAAAAGATGGAGCGATTGTTACTCTTGGAGATGATACTGATAATATCTATTTTAAGAAATTAGAGTGTTTGTGTAAGCATTATAAAATAAGTCTTACTAAACCTTTTAAGAAACTAACTGAAAGAGAGAAAGACTTAATTTTATATGGAAGTGATGAATTAATCAATTTTCATTTTACTTCAAAAAGTGGTAATGTTACTAACCAGACTGATTATTATGAAGGAATAATTAATAATCTTGAGAGACGTTATATGGAAACATCTAGTAGTTGGATTAGAGAATGGTTAGAGAAATTTATGATAGAACAAACTTGTGAAGTGTGTAATGGGGCAAGACTTGCTGATGAAGTTTTATCTGTTAAAGTGGGAGATAAAAATATTTATGAAGTAACATGTATGAGTGTTAAAGAACTTATTACTTTCTTTGATAATCTTAAATTAAGTGAAGAGAATATGCAGATTGCAGACCTTATCCTTAAGGAGATTAAGTCACGATTATCATTCTTAAAAAATGTTGGTCTTGAATATTTAACTCTTGCAAGAAGTGCTGGAACTTTATCAGGAGGAGAAGCACAACGTATTAGACTTGCTACTCAGATTGGTTCTCGTTTAACTGGTGTTTTATATGTACTAGATGAACCTAGTATAGGACTTCATCAAAGAGATAATGATAGACTTATTAATTCATTACTTGAAATGAGAGATTTAGGTAATACTTTGATAGTTGTAGAACATGATACTGATACTATGCTTGCTGCAGATTACTTAGTTGATGTTGGTCCTGAAGCAGGAGATAGAGGAGGAAAAATAGTTGCAGCAGGGACACCTAGTGAAGTTATGGCTAATGATAATAGTGTTACTGGACGTTATTTAAGTGGAAAAGAGTGTATTGAAGTACCAAAAACTAGAAGAAAAGGTATTGGTAAATATATAACTATTAAAGGAGCAGAAGAGAATAATTTAAAAAATATAGATGTTAAAATTCCTCTTGGAACATTTACTTGTGTAACTGGTGTTAGTGGTAGTGGTAAGAGTAGTTTGATTAATGAGATACTTGTAAAAGCTGCATCTAATACTTTATATAAATCTAAAACTAAACCTGGTAAACATAAAAAGATACTTGGTCTTGATAATATTGATAAACTTGTTGATATATCACAGTCACCTATTGGTAGAACTCCAAGAAGTAATCCTGCTACTTATACTGGAGTATTTGATGATATTAGAGAGTTATTTACTAATACTAAAGAAGCGAAGATGTATGGCTTTGAGAAGAATAGATTTTCTTTCAATGTAAAAGGTGGTAGATGCGAAGCATGTCGAGGGGACGGGGTTAAGAAAATAGAGATGCATTTCTTACCTGATGTTTATGTCCCTTGTGAAGTTTGTCATGGTACGAGGTATAATAGAGAGACTTTAAACATTTACTATAAAGAGAAGAATATTGCAGATGTTTTAGATATGCGTGTTAGTGAAGCATTAGAGTTCTTTAGTAATGTTCCTAAGATTAAGAATAAACTTCAAGTATTAGACGATGTAGGACTTGGTTATATTAAATTAGGTCAAAGTGCTCCAACACTTTCTGGAGGAGAAGCTGAACGTGTTAAACTTGCTAAAGAGTTACAAAAGAAAGCGACCGGTAAGACCTTATTTGTTTTAGATGAACCAACTACAGGACTACATTCAGCAGATATTAAGAAGCTACTTGCAATTTTACAGAAAATAGTCGATAATAAAGATACAGTGCTTGTTATAGAGCATAACCTAGATGTTATAAAATGTGCTGATTACATTATTGATTTAGGTCCTGAAGGAGGAGATGGTGGTGGTAGTATAGTTACTACTGGTACTCCTGAAGAAGTAAGTAAAGTTAAAGAGTCTTATACGGGACAATTCTTAAAGAAGATGTTATAAGTTATAGGAGGAGACTATGAGAATAATTGTAAAGACAAAAGAAAAAATCAGATTAAATAGATTTTTAGAGTGGCTTTTGTATTTTGCTAGTTATTCATTAGTTTTCTTTTTAGTTTCTAAAGTTTTTAAATCCTTTTATATTGATCCATCTCATCCTGTGCTTTTTTCAATACTTGCATCATTTATAATTTATATTTTAAATCAGACAGTTAAGCCATTACTTGTTAGATTAACAATACCAGTGACGGCTTTAACACTTGGACTTTTTTATCCATTTATAAATTTGTTCATATTAAAACTAACAGATTGGATTTTAGGTAAATATTTTAATCTTTTAGATATATGGGTTGCTCTTGTTATTTCAATATTAATTTCAGTAGCGAATGTTTTAATAGAAGAATTTGTTATTAAACCTATTATAAGAAAGGTAAAACGTCATGGATAGAGTGTTTTTAGATTTAGGATTTATAAAAATATATTATTATTCTATCTTTATTCTTTTAGGTGTAATAGTAGGTGGAATTTGTGTCTTTTTAGAGCTAGAAAAAAATAGGGTTGATAAAGATGAACTCTTTGATATGTTTTTCTATACAATTATCTTTGCTTTTTTAGGAGCGAGATTTTATTATGTTTTATTTAATCTACCATATTACTTGTCTAATCCTATAGAAATACTTTATATATGGCATGGAGGACTTGCTATTCATGGAGGAATACTTGGTGGGCTTTTATATCTTTGGTATTATAGTAAGAAGCATAAATTAAATCTTTTAAAACTTTTAGATATACTAGTAGTAGGTCTTATTATTGGACAAGCGATAGGCAGATGGGGTAATTTCTTTAATAGTGAAGCTTATGGATATGTTACATCATATGGATATTTAAAGAGTTTATATATACCGGAATTTATTATTAGAGGTATGTATATTAATGGAGATTACTATATGCCAACATTCTTCTTTGAGTCTGTTTGGAATGTAATTGGTTTTATAATACTTTTATTAATTAGAAAGTTTTATAAGAATTTAAGAACAGGGCAACTTATGGGATTTTATATGATGTGGTATTCTTTTATTAGGTTTATAATAGAAGGTATGAGACTTGATAGTTTAATGTTAGGTCCTATTAAAGCGGCTCAACTTGTATCTGTAGTATTGTTTATAGTAGGAGTTTACTTTGTCTTTGTGCGAAGAAAAAATGGATTGTATAGAGAGGATGTGCTTTATGAATAATAAATATAAAGTAGTTATTATAGGCTGTGGTGTTGCAGGAATGACTGCAGCATTATACTTGAATAGAGCAGGGATAGACTGTATTATTTTAGAAAAGTCTATGCCTGGTGGACAGATTGTAGATAATGGTAATATTATGAACTTTCCCTCATATGAGTCTATTAGCGGAAGTGATTTAGCAATAAAAATGTTAAAACAAATTACTGATTTAGGTGTTCCTGTTAAATATGAAGAAGTTACTGAGATTAAGATAGATAAAGAGAAAAAAGTTATTACTAGTAAAGATGAATATATCTGTGATTATGTAATAATTGCTACTGGTCGTAAACCTAAATTACTTGGTGTTAAAGGTGAAGATGAACTTAGGACTAAAGGAATAAGTTATTGTGCTGTTTGTGATGGGGCTTTATATAAGAATAAAGATGTTGTAGTAGTAGGGGCAAGTGACGCTGCTTTTGAAGGGGCAATATATTTGAGTAAGCTAGCTTTGTCTGTTACTGTTTTATATCGTAATGAATTTAGAGCGAAAGCTTATTTACAAGATATGATTAAGAAAATTGATAATATTTCTTTTGTAAAAGGAGAAGTAGAAAGTTTTAGTAAAGATGATAGAATTACTATTAAGACAAAGAATAGTGATGATATAATTACTGATGGAGTGTTTATATATATAGGACAGATTCCTAATGCTAGTTTTGTATCTGATTTAGGTATTTTAGATGATAAAGGCTATATTAAGACAGATGATAATTTAATGACTTCTATTGATGGAATTTATGCAGTGGGTGATGCCTTAAATAAGTATGATTACCAAATAGTTATCGCAATGGGTGAGGCTGCTCGTGTTGCTTTAGAGATTTCAAGGAGATGAGTAATAAATGAATAATAAAAAGATCGTAGTTTTTGGAGGAGGAACAGGGCTTTCTTATTTACTTAAAGGACTTAAAGATTTTCCTTTAGATATAACAGCAGTTATAACTGTTTCAGATGATGGGAGAAGTACTGGTAAATTAAGAGAAGAGTTTCATGCTCCTGCTGTTGGGGATATTAGAAAAGTACTTAGTAGTTTGTCTTCTACAAGTGATAATATTAAAAATATGTTAGAGTATCGCTTTGATACTACAAGTGATTTAGATGGACATGCTTTAGGTAATTTAATACTTATATCTCTTTTAAATATTACTGGCAGTTTAAAAGAATCTATTAATGAACTTTGTACACTTTTAGATATTAAAAATAAAGTGTTACCATTAACAGAAGATGCTAATGTAACACTTATGGCAGAGATGACTGATGGTAGTGTTATAGAAGGAGAAGCTTCTATTACTAAGAGTGATAAAAAAGTAAAGAGACTTTTTTATAAAGAACAACCTGAAGTATTAGAAGAAGTAAAGGTTGCTATTAAAGAGGCTGACTTAATCATTTTTAGTATGGGAAGTCTTTATACTAGTATATTTCCTCATATTATTAGTGATGATATAAGAGAATCTTTAGATGAAGTTAAGACTCCAATTATGTATTTATGTAATATAGTAACACAACCAGGAGAGACTGATGACTTTACTGTAAGTGATCATGTTAAACTTATTAATAGTTATTTAGGTAAACATAAACTTGATGTAGTTATAGCATCAAACTCTAAAATAAGTGATGCGATGGCTTTGAGATATGCCAATGAAGAACAGAAAGATCCTGTTAAGATAGATTATCCTGTTTTGTCTAAATTAGATACAGAATTTATTGAAGCTGACCTTTTAACTGTTGCTGATAATACTTTGAAACATCATAGTCAGAAACTTAGTGCTTTAATATTCTCATACTTGATGAGGTAAGGGGGAGTTTTATGTCTTTTACAGGTACTGTTAAAAATGAAATAACAACATTAAAATTAACTGAAACTGCTAAAATAGCTTTAATTTCAGGTTTTTTTCGTAATAATTACCAAATAATAAAAGATTCTATTGCAATTAGTAGTGAAAATGATAGTGTTATAAATTATTTAAAAGATTTACTTGATAGTTATGAAGAGATATCTTATGAAGAAGAACTTTTAGATAATAATAATTTTAGTAAAAATAAACTTAAAGCTTTAATTATTACTAAAGGAGATATTTTTATTAGAGAAAACTTTTGTATTGATAATGAAGTTGTTCCTAGTTATTTAGTAGAGTTAGATGATGAGGTTAGAGGATACTTAAGAGGTGTATTTTTAAGTAGTGGGAGTATTAATGACCCTAAGACTAGTAGATATCATTTAGAGTTTTTAATCGAGAAGGGGGAAGAAGCAGTTTTTGTTCAGAAACTTCTTAATACTTATTCATTAAATGCTAAACTATTAAGTCGTGATAAAGGATTTATGTTATATATTAAAGAAGCTGATAAGATAAGTGATTTTTTAAAGATAATCGGTTGTAGTAAAGCAGTACTATATTATGAAGAAATAAGGGTTTATAGAGATGCTAAAAATAAAACTAATCGTCTTAATAATTGTGAACAAGCTAATATGGATAGAGTTTTAGAGACAGCGATGGAACAATTAAACTATATAAAAGTACTTGAAGATAATATGGGAGTTGAGTTACTTGATGATAAGACTAAAGAGGCTTTAGAGTTTCGTAAGAAGTATCAAGAAGCTTCACTTAAAGAACTTAGTGAGATTATTAGTTTAGAAACTGGTAAGAAAATTACTAAGTCAGGACTTAATCATAGATTTAGAAAGATTAAAGAGTTGGCACTTAAATTCTTAAATAATTAAATATAATGTATAAGAATACTATTTAGCTATTTTAGATGAGCTTCTTTTATATACTTTTTTAGTATCAGTTCTACCTACAACATAGTCTATTGATGCATTATAAAAGTTTACTATATAAAGTAATTTATAAGTAGTAGGGCGTCTTACACCAGTTTCAAAGCTAGAGTAAGTTGTTTGAAAAAATCCTATTTTATCACTTAGCCTGTCTTGCGTTAAGTGATTTTCTTTTCTAAGTTCTAATAGCCTTTCACATATCTTCTTGTAGTCAATCTTTAATTTTTCACTATGTTCTATCTTGTTAGAGATTCCTAATAGATAATCTAAGTTAACATCATAATAATTTGCTAGTATATTAACTTTCTCTAAAGGTATGTCATTAGAACATTTTTCCCATTTAGAATAAGTGTTTTCTTTTACATTTAATATTTTTGCAATATCTTTCTGTTTTAAATTATTGTTGTGCCGAAGCATTGCCATTCTATTTCCTAATTCTTTCAATTTAATCACCAGTTTTATTGTAAGTATGAAAAGTTAATACTTGAACGCAATCGGACTTTATGTGTTAAAAAAGTGAAAAAGTTGTAATTTTGGAAATGTAAATATTTTTGGATATAGATATTTTATTTTCCTATAGGGAATTTTTAAATTTGCTTATAAAAATACTTTGAATTTTGAAAAATCGTAATTTTTCAAAGTTTTTCTTTTCTGTTATAGTGTCTTTAGAAAGAGATATTATAAGAAAGGAGGGACTTTTATATTTAGTGAATATGTTAAACCTATGGAAGTAATTGTTGATAGAATAGAGAATAATTTAGTAGTGGTTGAACTAGATAAAGGAAAAGTTATGACTTATAGAATAGATAAACTTCCTACTGTTAAAGAAGGGGATGTTTTAGAAATTAATAGTGACACTAAAGAAGTTTTTGTTAATAAAAAGAAAACGAAAGAACGTAAGAAGAAAATAAAAAAACTAATGGATAAAGTCTTTGTAGATTAGAGAACTTTATCTATTAGTCCATACTCTTTAGCTTCCTTAGCTTCTAAGAAATAATCTCTTTCTGTATCTTGTTCTATTTTTTCTAATTTTTGTTTAGTATTTAAAGCTAGGATTTTGTTTAGCTTTTTTTTAGTTTTAATGATATGCTCTGCTGCTATCTTAATCTCTGTCGCTTGACCTTCTGCTCCTCCTAATGGTTGATGTATCATTATTTCACTATTAGGTAGAGCATATCTTTTTCCTTTTGAACCACTAGATAGGAGAAAAGCTGCCATTGATGCAGATAAACCCATACAAATAGTAGAGACATCACTCTTAATTAAATTCATCGTATCATAGATAGCGAAGCCTGCTGTTACAGAGCCACCTGGGGAATTAATGTAAAGAGATATGTCTTCATGATTTAGAGAATCTAGGTAGAGTAGTTCTGCAACTATTGTATTAGCAGATTCATCATTAATAGTGCCGCTTAATATAATTATTCTATTCTTTAATAATTTAGAAAAAATATCATAACTTCTTTCGCCATTTATTTCTTTATCTACAATCATTGGTACTAAATTCATATTATCACCTAATTCTACTATATCCAAATAAACTTTAAATTATACCCTACAAGATGTGGCAAAATTATTAGACTTTGCATGGTAAGTTTGGTATAATCATATATAGAATTAAGAGGGTGTTAAGATGATAGAAGATGTTAAAGTAACAATAAATGGTAAAGAAGAGATAGTAAGCAGAGGTACAACTTTATTGCAATTAAGTAAAGAATATCAGAAAGATTATCGTTTTCCTATTATTCTTGCAAGTGTTAATAATGTTTCTAAAGAACTTAGTTATGTAGTTAATGATTCTTGTGGAATAACTTTTTTCGATTTGAATTCTAAGATAGGTAATAGAGCTCATATTGCTGGTTTAACCTTTCTTTTAGTAGTTGCTGTTAAAGAGATATTTGGACTAGATGCCAATATTAAAGTAATGCACTCTTTAGATAAGGGAATCTATATTAAAACAACTTTTCCTCTTACTGAGACAATTTTAAAGACAATAGCTAGAAAGATGTTAAAACTAGTTGAGATGGATCTGTCTATTACTAAAGTTAGTGTTGATAGAATATCTGCAATACATTATTTTGAGAGTATTAATGATTTAGCTAAAGCTAAAATTATGAAGTATAATACTAATACTTCTATTACTCTTTATAGACTTTCTAATTACTATAATTACTTTTATGGACAAATGCCTCCATCTACTGGCTGTTTAAAAGAGTTTAAATTAACTTATGTCGATGATAATGGTTTTGTATTACAGTTTCCTACAGAATATTCTCATAATCAAATTAAAACATATACTCATCATCCTAATATGTTTAAAGTCTTTAAAGAATGTAGAGATTGGACTAAATTAATGAAAATAGAAACTATTGCTGATTTAAATGAAGTTGTTAGTCGTGGTAAGATTGCAGATTTAATTAGAATAGATGAAACTTTACAGAGTAATAGACTATTAAATGTGGCTAGAAAGATAGTAGATAATAAAAAAGATAAGAAAATAATATTACTTGCTGGTCCATCTTCTAGTGGTAAAACGACAACTACTACTAAACTTTGTATGTATTTAAAGAGTTTTGGACTTAATCCTAAAATGATTAGTATGGATGATTATTTTGTGGATAGAGATAAGACACCAGTAAATGAAAAAGGTGAGAAAGATTATGAGTGTTTTGAGGCAGTTGATAATAAGTTATTAACCAAACAAATTAATGAATTATTAGAAGGTAAAGAAGTATTGGCTCCTATTTATAACTTTAAAGAAGGAGTTAAAGAGTTTGTTAAAGAGTTAAAATTAGATAAAGATGATATTTTATTAATAGAAGGAATACATGCCTTAAACCCTAAAGTGTTAAAAGAAATACCTGCTAAAAATAAATTTAAAATATACTTATCTGCATTGACGGAACTTAATATAGATTATCATAATCGTTTTCCTACTACAGATAATAGACTTTTAAGAAGAATAATTAGAGACAATAGAACTAGAGGATATAATGTAGTTGATACTTTGAGAGTTTGGAATAATGTTAGAAGTGGGGAAGAGAAATATATATTCCCTTATCAAGATGAAGCGGATGTTACTATTAATACAGCATTAATATATGAGTTAGGAGTGTTAAAAACTTATGTTGAACCCTTACTTTATTCAGTAGATGAAGATTCAGCTTATTATGAAGAGGCAAAGAGACTTTTAAATATCTTAAGACTTATATTACCTATACCAAGTGAGAGTATTCCAGATGATTCTATACTTAGAGAATTTATTGGTGGTAGTTGTTATCATGATTAAGACTTTTAGAGTCTTTTTCTTTTTGTTAATTAATAGTAAATAAATTTTGACAAAATTAATAGTAAATAAATTTTGTCAAAATTCTTTCATATTTTCCCAAAAGATGTTATTATTTAATTAGAATAATTTGATAATATAAGGAGGTAGATAAAGTTTAATGGTTAAAAATATAGGGAGAACTTTGAAAGAGAATAAGAAAAAGGTGGCTATTATTACTCTTGTAGTTCTTTTAATTATAATTATTGGTGTTTCATATGCTTGGCTTAGGACAACTTTAAAAGGAAAAAAGGATGTTCAAATTATAGTTGGTAATATAGATTTAGTCTTAAATGAAAAAAATGATGGTATACAACTTGTGAATGTTATTCCAACATATGATGATGATGGAAAAAGTGGTACACCTTATCAGTTTTCACTTGAGAATAAAAGTAATATAGGATTATATTATACACTTTCATTAGTAGATGATGAAGAAGCTTTATCTAATTGTCAAACAACAGATGGAGGAAGTTGTGAATTGTTAGATCCTAGAGATGTAAGATATGAACTTAAAATGGGAGATAGAACATTTACAGGAAGTCTTTCTGATTCATCAATTATAAGTTATGGAGTTATAGATTCTAAAGAAGTAATTGATGGAGAGTTAAAAGTTTGGTTAAATATAAATGCTACTAATGAAGCGATGGGTAAAGTGTATTTAGGACAACTTAAAGTATTTGCAACACAACAAGTAGATGACCCTGATTTTGAACAAGGAAATGATGCAGTTAATGCTCCGGATATGGATAGTAATATGATAGCAATTAAACATGATGGTTATAATTGGGTTAAAACGGATACTAGTAATGGTTGGTATAACTATGATATGGGTATATGGGCTAATGCAGTTACTGTAAAAAGTGATAAGTTAGCTGAATACATAAGCGCTCCAGTTGGAACAGAAATAAATATGGATGATGTAGAAACAATGTGGGTATGGATACCGAGATATAGTTATACAATAGCAAGTGAGAATGGAACAAACTATTACGGAAAAAGAGGAGTGTATTTGAACAGTAATCCAACAGCAGCTTTACCAGGAGAGATTGATATTAAGTTTATAAGTAAAGATGAAAAAGATACAGGTACTGCAAAATATCTTGCAACGGAAAAACCTAAAAATTGGTATACTCCAGATGCATTTACATTTGGTGATGAAGAACTTAGTGGAATATGGGTAGGAAAGTTTGAGACAAGTAGTAGTAATCCGAGTGCCGAATATGGAGGAGGAAATGTAACTAATCTTGATGCGATGATAAAACCAAATGTAACAAGTTGGAGAAATATAAATGTAAGTAATATTCATGCAGTAGCGACAAAAGTGAGTGCAGAAGGAAATAGATATGGATTTAGTACAAATATGAACTCACATTCTATGAAAAATAATGAATGGGCAGTAGTAAGTTATTTAAGTCAAAGTAAATATGGGAAATTAGGAAATGAGAACTATACAGGTGCAGAAAAGGAAGTATATCAAAATAAATCAGATAGTTATATAACGGGATGTAGTTATGGAAGTCCAAGTAATGCAAATACAGATTATGGATGTCAATATACATATGATAATAATATAAGAACAGAAGAAGGAATGACAGGAAAAGGAGTAGGAGCCAGTACAACGGGAACAATCTATGGTGTATATGATATGTCAGGAGGAGCTTGGGAGTATGTTATGGGAAACTATAACGATATGGTAGCTTCAAGTGGATTTGAGAGTATGCCAGAAGCAAAGTATTATAACAAGTATACAAGTAATAATCCTAGTACAGCATGTAATGGAAGTGAATGTTTATCACATGGATTAAGTGAGACATCAGGATGGTATAATGATGCTAGGACGATGGTAAGTGAGGAGTACCCATGGTTGTTGCGCGGCGGTGGTTTTTTGTGTAATTGATTTCGTCAATATTCTTTGTTGCTCTATTTTGATACGATGCTCGTAAGGCTCGTTCCGCCTCGTGATGAGCGTGACTAGTCCGTAAGGACTAACTCTTCTTCACTGAGCAAAATAAGATGGTAAAAATAGAGAAAGAAAGAATATTGTCGAATTATTCGTGATGATTAGCCTCGGGGCCCTCTTTTTTGCCCCGAGGCGATTTTCGTTTTTTTTTGATTATTTGTAAAGAAGTAGAAAAAGTCCGTGGCTTTTCTTTTGATAAGCCACGGACTTAATTATATTTTAATAAAATTATCTTTACCTACTCCACATATTGGACATTTCCAATCATCGGGTAAGTGTTCAAATTTTATGTCTTCTTTTTCATCATCATATATATAACCACAGATTGTGCATTTATATTTATTTCCTTTTTTCATATTTTCCTTCTCCTTTGTTTCATTATATGTTGGTGCTTTAGAAGGTGATTTACCTTTTAAAACTTCATGATAGTATTTGTATGTCATTGGTGTTTTATTAGATGTTTGTTTTGTGTTTTTAATCTTTATTAAAAATACATCATGAGTATTAACATCTATTATATCTATAACTTCTCCTATTATATATCCTGATATATTTTCTAATACTACAGGTAAGTTATTTATTTCCTCCCATTCTATATCTTTGAATTTGTCTATGTCCTTTGAAGAAAAATATCCAAATGTTGAAATTGTTTTTTGCTTTGTTTCTTCTGTTAAAATAGATATTGCACATTTTTTGTTTTCTTTTAATGCTTTATTTGTATAGTTTTCTTTGTTTAAACTTATAGATATTATAGGATTTTTTGATGTTATTTGCATTACTGTATTAATAATACAGCCTACATTTTTATTATTATCTTTTGTAGTTACTATATACATACCATAAGTAATATTGTTTAAAACTGCTGTATCCATACTTCCTCCTTCAATGTTAATTATATCATATTAACCGATAGTAAAACTGGAAAAAACTTTCATTGTTATTTAATTTTAGTTTTTGTACAATGAAATTGTCATCTAATAATTAGATGATAGGGATTAAATCATTGTACTGTTTTCTCTTGATGTTGGTACTTCGCTCTTTTATTGCTTCCAAATATTTTGGTTGTTGCGCGGCGGTGGTTTTTTGTGTAATTGATTTCGTCAATATTCTTTGTTGCTCTATTTTGATACGATGCTCGTAAGGCTCGTTCCGCCTCGTGATGAGCGTGACTACGATATAATCGTAATTTAAGTTATTGTGTATATAATAAAAAATTAATATCCTAGAGATTTAATTCCTACTTTTATAAGTAAACTTATATATATGATGATGGTTAGTAGTTTATTTGGGCGAATATCAGTAATCATAGGCAAGGCTCTTAGCCTTGTTTTTGTTATGTAGTTTTGATAAAATTTGTTTGGGAAAAACTTTTAAATACCGTTTTATTTATGTTATGGTGCGCGGCGGTGGTTATAATAATACTACTAATGCGGGTGTTTTCAACTTTAACGCAACTATTAATCTTGGTGGTCCTAACAGTAACAACTCGTTCCGCCTCGTGATGAGAACTATGATATAAGAATTATTTAAGTTATTATAGATATAATAAAAAATATTTATCATAGAGAGTTTTTTTCCAATTCATTTTATGAATAAAAAATGAAGTAATATATTTCTAGTTAGTAGGTTTTTCGAATACTAGAAAGTATGTGTTTAAAACTATTTGTTTATATAGATTGTTTTTCTTAGTAATTTATGGTACTTTTTTGTTGGGAGAAACTTAAAAGTTATTTTGTGATGTGATTTAGTTGTTGCGCGGCGGTAACAATAACAACACTTCTAATGCAGGTATTTTCAACTTCAATACCTGGAATCTTGGTAATGGTAACAACAATGGCTCGTTCCGCCTCGTGATGAGAGACTATGATATAAGAATTATTTAAGTTATTATGTATATAATAAAAAATAAATATCATAGAAAGTTTTTTCCAATTCATTTTATGAATGAAAAAATGAAGTAGTATGTTTCTAGTTAGTAGGTTTTTCGAATACTAGAAAGTATTGTGTTTAAAATTATTTATTTATATATATTGTTTTTCTTAGTAATTTATGGTACTTTTTTGTTGGGAAAAACTTAAAAGTTATTTTGTAATATGATTTAGTTGGTGCGCGGCGGTAACTATAACGATACTACTAATGCAGGTGTTTTCAACTTTAATCGTACTACTACTCAGGCCGCTGGTAACATTAACAATTCGTTCCGCCTCGTGATGAGAGACTATGATATAAGAATTATTTAAGTTATTATAGATATAATAAAAAATGAATATCATAGAGAGTTTTTTCCTTTTTGCTTTGTCAAATAAAAAATAAAGTAATGTTTCTCTAATTAGTAATAATTGAATATTAGAGGACTTTTTTATTGTATCTTTTTGTTTTTTATGTTAATTTTTAAGTAGGGAAAAATTTAAAAACTATATTCTTTTTAGTGGATGTTTGTTCATGTTGCGCGGCGGTAACTATAATACTGGTGGTAATAATGCGGGCGTTTTCTATTTCAATACTAATAGTTGGAACATTGGTAATGCTAACAACAATGGCTCGTTCCGCCTCGTGATGAGGACTATGATATAAGAATTATTTAAGTTATTATTTATATAATAAAAAATAAATATCATAGAAAGTTTTTTCCTTTTTGTATATACAAATAAAAAAACGAAGTAATTTTTTTCTAGTTAGTAGGAGATGAATACTAGAAAAATATAACATTTTGGAGGGCGACTATGGATGATTTAGAAGGATTAGTTATCTATAAACAATATGTAGAGCTTATTTATTATACTCTTTCAATACTTTTAAAATATCCTAAGAGTGAAAGATTTTCTTTAGCTCAAGATATTAAAAATTCTACTTATGATGGTCTTAAAGATATTATTTATGCTCAGAAAGAATATGATAAGAAAAAAAGACTTTCATATTTAAATGAACTTGATGCTAATCTTAAAATTATTAAAGTATTAATTAGAGTTTCTCATAAGAAAAAATATATTAATTCTAAAAATTATACGGCATGGAGTAAGAAACTTACTAATATTTCTAATCTTAATGGAGGTTGGATTAGATCATGCCTCACACGATAAGAAATGAGTTTGATAAACATTTAACTATTAAAGCATTGTTAGATGCTCATGAACGTGCTTGTAAGACTAAGAGATATTCTAGGGAAGTTTTAAAGTTTGAAATAGATTTAGAGACTAATATAGTTAATCTTTATAAGAAATTAAAAAATGGTACATATAAAATGGGTAAATATAGAACTTTTAAAATATATGAACCTAAAGAAAGAGTTATAAGAGCATTACCTTATGTGGATAGAATTGTTCATCAGTGGTATATTCATGAATTTATTAAACCTTATGTTGTTCCTCGTTTTATTAATGATTCTTATGCCTGTATTGAAGGTAAAGGAACTCATAAAGCGGTTGATAGAGCTCAAGAGTATATGCAGAAGATGAAAAATAAATATGGTACTTATTATATTGTTAAATGTGATATTAAGGGATTCTTTTATAATATAGATAAAGATATCTTATATAATATCTTAAAGAGATTTATTAGAGATGATAAACTCTTAGCTTTGACTTATGAATTTATATATAATGATGGTGAAGAGGTAGGGCTTCCTATTGGTAATTATACTTCTCAGTTCTTTGCCAATATTTATATGAATGAACTTGATCATTATGTTAAAGAAGTACTTAAAGTTAAATATTATGTAAGATATATGGATGACTTTATTATGTTTGTTAGGAGTAAGGAAGAAGCTAGGAATGTTCTTAAGGAAGTAGAGAAATATGTAGAGATAAGACTTCATTTAGAACTTAATAATAAGAGTAGATATTATCCTAATAAGATGGGACTCGATTTCTGTGGATTTAGGATATATGAGAGTTATAGATTACTTAGGAAAAGAAGTATTAAAAAGATTAAAAGAAAAGTAAGACGTTGGAATCTACTTTATGAAAGAGGTCTTCTTGACTTAGATAAGACAGTGCTTGAATGGAATTCTTGGTTAGGACATAGTTCTCATGGTAAGTGTTATAAATTACAAATGAATATGTATAATAAAATACTTTTTAAAGAATACTTAAAGAAACCCCAGGAGGATGCTTATGGGAGAATATTATAGTATATCATTTGCGAAAGAGGGTAGTCTTTATGGATATATATGAAAAATCTAGGGGAATTTTACTTATTAATATAGCGATTATATGGTATGTGGTATTTGTTTTTGGACCTTCTACTATGGTTATTGTTGAGTTTAATCTTTATATCCTTTTGTTAGCAGGTACTTTATATTTAGTTAATGATAATATTTTTCCATATGCTCTGAAGTATAAAACTATAACTTTTGTTTTTACAGGTATATTTATATTATTACATTTTTTTTCTAACTTGAGTGATATTGAAAATTTTCAGTTGTATTCATTTGTTTATGCATTTCTTAGGTCTATGTTAATCTTTTTAGCTATTTTAGAGGCGGTATTTATAATAGAAGGAATAATAAAGAAAAAAATAAATAAAAAGTAATGATTTAGATTGTAAAAATTATTTGCTTTATGTATAATAATTCTAATAATTTTGGGGGTGATTTAATGGATTTTAATAAGATAGATCCTCTTACTTATGATAAATATACTTTTGGAAAGTGTATAAGAAAACAAAGGGAGGAACAAGGTGTTTCTGTGAGAGGACTTGCTAAAAATTTGCATATATCTCCAATGTATTTGAGTGATATTGAAAGAGGTAATAGATATGCTCCTGTTAAAGGTAATATTTTAAGTGGTCTAATAGAATATTTAAATATTCCGGAAAACCAAGTTAATTCTTTCTATGATATGGCAAATGCTACTAAAGGGTATAGTGAATATAATAAATATTTAATGGAAAATAGAAATGCTAGATTATTTTTAAGAAAAGCTATGGAGATGGAACTTTCTTCTTTAGAATGGGATGCTCTTAATGATATGTTAGATGATGTTATTAATAATAGGGAAAGCAAAAAGAAAATTAAATATAAATCTAGTTATGATAAATAATTTTAGAAAATATATTGACAAGTAGTTGCATATAATGTTATAGTATGTTTGCTAATTTAAATTTAGTTTTGCCATGGGCAAAATTTTATTTAAAAGTAAATATGATACACCTGGATATGTGTAAAGAAAGGAGTTAATGATTACAATGCCTACAGTAAATCAATTAGTTCGTAAAGGTAGAGGAAGTAAAACTCGTAAGAGTAAAGCTCCAGTACTTTTAGTAGGAGTTAATACAATTAGAAGAAAACAAACAAACAATCCATCTCCTCAAAAACGTGGAGTATGTACTCGTGTTGGTACTAAGACACCTAAGAAACCAAACTCAGCTTTACGTAAGTATGCTCGTGTTAGATTAAGTAATGGTAAGGAAGTAGATACATACATTCCTGGTATTGGACATAACTTACAAGAGCATAGTGTTGTATTAGTTCGTGGTGGACGTGTTAAGGACTTAATCGGAGTTCGTTATCATATTATTCGTGGCGCACTAGATACAGCAGGAGTTAAAGATAGAAAACAAGGCCGTAGTAAATACGGGGCTAAAAGACCTAAGAATTAATATGTGAAAGAAATCGGAAGGAGGATAAATTATGCGTAAAAGACGTGCTGTTAAAAGAGATATTTTACCAGATCCTATATATAAGTCTAAGACTGTTGCTAAACTAATTAATACAGTTATGCTTGATGGTAAAAAAGGTGTTGCTCAAACTATCGTTTATGATGCTTTTAATATCGTTAAAGAAAAGACTGGTAAAGACGCAATAGATGCTTTTAATGAAGCAATGGAAAATATTAAACCTCTTTTAGAAGTTAAATCTAGAAGAGTTGGTGGTGCTAATTATCAAGTTCCTCAAGAAGTTACTCCAGCAAGAGCTGAAGCTTTAGCTTTACGTTGGTTAGTTGGTTTCTCAAGAAAACGTGGAGGACGTGGAATGGCTGATAATTTAGCTAATGAAATTATAGATGCATCTAATGGAACAGGTGCTGCTGTTAAAAAACGTGAAGATACCCACAGAATGGCAGAAGCTAATAAAGCTTATGCACATTATCGTTGGTAGGAAGGAGAAATTATGGCAAGAGATACGTCTTTAGAGAAGACAAGAAACTTTGGAATTATGGCTCATATCGATGCTGGTAAGACTACAACTACTGAACGTATTTTGTTCCATGGTGGTAATATCCATAAAATTGGAGAAACTCATGATGGTGCTAGTCAAATGGACTGGATGGAACAAGAAAAAGAACGTGGTATTACAATAACAAGTGCTGCTACTACAGTACACTGGAAAAATCATCGTTTTAATATAATCGATACTCCAGGACACGTAGACTTTACTATCGAAGTTAGTCGTAGTTTAAGAGTTTTAGATGGTTCTGTAGCTTTGCTTGATGCTCAAGCTGGTGTTGAACCACAAATGGAAACAGTTTGGAGACAAGCTGATGAATTTATGGTACCTAGAATTATTTTTGCAAATAAAATGGGTAAAATGGGTGCTGACTTTAATTATAGTCTTAAATCAATTAAAGATCGTTTAGGAGTTAATGCTAAACCTATTGAATGGCCAATTGGGGCTGAAGATGATTTCCGTGGAGTTATTGATTTAGTTACTATGAAAGCAATTGAGTTTGATGGTAAGCCTGAAGAGGAAGCTAAGGAGATTGAAATTCCTGCTGACTTAAAAGACTTAGTAGAAGAGAAACATGCTGACTTAATTGAAGCGACCGCTGAATTTGATGATGAAATGATGGAAACATACTTAGAAGGTGGAGAAGTAACTGTTGAAATGATTAAACGTGCTATTCGTAAGGGATGCCTTGCAACTAAGTTCTTCCCAGTTATGTGTGGAGATGCTTTAGGTAATAAGGGTATTAAACCTTTAATGGATGCAGTTATTGATTATTTACCTAGTCCACTTGATGTAGAATCAATTAAAGGACATAACTTAAAAGGAGAAGAAGAAAAACGTCATCCAAGTGATAATGAACCATTTAGTGCTTTAGCATTTAAAGTTATGACTGACCCTTTTGTTGGACGTTTAACATTCTTTAGAGTTTATTCAGGACATTTAGCTAGTGGTAGTTATGTACTTAACTCTACTAAAGATACTAAAGAAAGAATTGGTCGTATATTACAAATGCATGCTAATACTCGTAAAGAAATTAGTGATGTATATACTGGTGATATAGCGGCTGCTGTTGGACTTAAGAATACTACTACTGGTGATACATTATGTGATGAGAAGAAACCTATTATCTTAGAGAAACTTATTGTTCCTGAGCCAGTTATTCAACTTGCTGTTGAACCTAAGAGTAAGGCAGATCAAGATAAGATGGCACTTGCATTACAAAAACTTGCTGAAGAAGATCCAACATTTAAAGTTCATACTGATCATGAAACAGGTCAAACTGTTATCGCTGGTATGGGTGAGTTACACCTTGATGTATTAGTTGATCGTATGAAACGTGAATTCCATGTTGAAGCTAATGTTGGTGCACCACAAGTTGCTTATCGTGAAACTATTAAGCAAACAGCTGAATGTGAAGGTAAATACATTAAGCAATCTGGTGGTCGTGGACAATATGGACACGTTTGGATTAAGTTTGAACCAAATCCTGATAAAGGTTATGAATTTGTTGATCAAATCGTAGGTGGTGTTGTTCCTCGTGAATATATTCCTGTTGTTGATAAGGGATTACAAGAAGCAATGCAAACTGGTATTTTAGCAGGATATCCTATGATTGATGTTAAAGCAACATTATATGATGGTTCATACCATGATGTTGACTCTAGTGAAATGGCATTCAAGATTGCTGCATCTATGGCTTTAAAAGAAGCTAAGAATAAATGTCAAGCAGTATTACTTGAACCAATCATGAAAGTTGATGTTACTACCCCTGATGAATACTTCGGTAACGTTATGGGAGACTTAACTAGTAGACGTGGTCGTCCACTAGGACAAGAGTCACTTGGAAATGTGGTTAAATTATCAGCAATGGTTCCACTTTCTGAGATGTTTGGTTATGCTACTAACTTACGTAGTAATACTCAGGGTAGAGGTAACTTTGTTATGACATTTGATCATTATGAAGAAGTACCTAAAAATATTGCTGAAGAAATTATTAAAAAGAGTGGAAATTAATAAGAAACTTTGGTAAAATTAGTTCTAAACAGTTGCAAATTTAGTAATTGTTAGATAAAATATAAATTGTATAAAAAAAGAGGAGGAAAAAATATGGCAAAACAAAAATTTGATCGTTCAAAACCACATGTTAACATTGGTACAATTGGACACGTAGATCATGGTAAAACTACTTTAACTGCAGCTATTACTAAATGTTTACATGACAAAAACCCTGATTGGGCTGATTTTACAGATTATGCAAACATTGATAAAGCTCCAGAAGAAAGAGAACGTGGTATTACAATCAATACTGCACACGTAGAATACCAAACTGAAAAACGTCATTATGCTCACGTTGACTGCCCAGGACATGCTGACTATGTTAAAAACATGATTACTGGTGCTGCTCAAATGGATGGTGCAATTCTTGTAATTGCTGCTACTGATGGAGCTATGGCTCAAACTCGTGAACACATCCTATTATCACGTCAAGTTGGAGTACCTCGTATGGTTGTATTCTTAAACAAATGTGATATGGTTGATGATGATGAGTTAATCGATTTAGTTGAAATGGAAGTTCGTGATTTATTAACTGAATACGGATTTGATGGAGATAAAACTCCAGTTATTAAGGGTTCTGCTCTTAAAGCTCTTGAAGGAGAAGAGAAATATGTTAACGCAATCTATGAACTAATGGATGCTGTTGATGAATGGATCCCAACTCCTGAACGTGATACTGATAAACCTTTCTTAATGAGTATTGAAGATGTATTCACTATTACAGGTCGTGGTACAGTTGTTACTGGACGTGTTGAACGTGGACAATTAAAACTTAATGATGAAGTTGAAATTGTTGGTATCCGTGATACTCAAAAGACAGTTGTTACTGGTATCGAAATGTTTAGAAAACAACTTGATTATGCAGAAGCTGGAGATAATGCAGGAGTTTTACTTCGTGGTATCTCTCGTGAACAAGTTGAACGTGGACAAGTTCTTGCTAAACCTGGTAGTGTTAAACCTCATAGTAAATTTAAAGCTGAAGTTTACGTACTAAGTAAAGAAGAAGGTGGACGTCATACTCCATTCTTCAGTAACTATCGTCCACAATTCTATTTCAGAACTACTGATGTTACTGGTGTAATTACTTTACCAGAAGGTGTAGAAATGGTTATGCCTGGTGATAACGTAACAATGGAAGTTGAATTAATTCACCCAATTGCTATTGAAAAAGGTACTAAGTTCTCTATCCGTGAGGGTGGACGTACTGTTGGTGCTGGTGTTGTTTCTGAAATCGAAGGATAATAGAAGCTTAAAAGAAGTCTTAGGACTTCTTTTTTTGTTTGATATGTGATATACTTTTTATGGTGTTTAATATGAATAGAAAAGAGATTATTTTAGGGGTTATAGGCATCATTGTAATAGTAGTAGTTGCTTATTTTCTTGCTAATATTATTCATGATAATCATGTGAAGTCTATTAATAGTGGTGAGAATAATAAGCAAGAAGAGAAGAAAGAAGAAAAACTTGAAGTGGATGGAGTGGAAATTACCTTTAAGACTTATAGAGTTGATAGTAGTTTCTTTTTGAATGTTCCTGATACTTTTATAATGTTAGATGAGGCAACATTAAAATCTAAATATAACTATAATAATCGTCCAGAACTTGTATTTATGAGTAATGATGATTTAGAACACGTATTTGTAAGTACTACTAATGAAGATATGACTGATGATGGGTTAGAAGCTTATCTTAATAATAGGATAGCTGGACTTACCAATATGACTCTTTTAGATAGTGGAGTTTATCAGAAACATGATAAAACTTTTGCAAAGTTAGTAGCAACTGATCAGAATACTTATTATAATATTAGATTCTTTACTCTTGATAATAAATTAGTTACTATTGAGTTTAATACTCCAGTTAATGTTTATAAAGAGTGGGAAGATGTTGCTAATGAAGTAATGGATAGTATATGTTTTAATGAAGATGATATAAAAAAATATTCTAGCGATTAGAATATTTTTTACTTTTTCTTTTCTTTGTTTAAGTTTTTATATAAATTATAAGGTAATGGACTAATAATAAGTTCAAATTCTCCTATATATTCAGTTACTAATGAATTAAAGCCTAGTTTCATTTCGTTAAGACCACTGTATTTATTAATATTTGTAAAATCACCACTTACAGCATTTAAATTTATATATTTAAAGTTCTTATTTTTGTAGTCGTTTATCATTTTCCATTTGATAAGATAGTTAGAATTTAAAGTCTTAAAACTTTGATTAAATCCTTCGATTATTAAATAACATACATTATCATAAGAAAGATTTAAAGCAGTTCCTATGATTAATCCTTCAGGATTATCTTTTAATAAGTTAGTAGCCCAAACAAGATTTTTCTTGTAGGTGTTAACAAGTTTATCTGATTCCATTTTTTCATTAATTAGTTTATTTTTAGAGTTTATATTAGTTGCAGTTTGAATTTTATTAGCTAGATTATTATTTATTTCTATTTCTCTTTCATATTGTAATCTGCTAGTAATAACAAAAGTTTCTGTATTTAGTTTGGCAAAGTATAAATCAATGTCTGTATCAAAGTTATTATATAAATCTATATAATAATTTAATGGTTTATCATATTTCTTCTTTATTAAATCATAAAATGTAGGAAGATCATCTTTAGATCCTTTATATATTTCTATTCCACTTCTAATAGCTTTCTTAATCTTGTGTCTTACTCTTTTTTCAAAGCTTTGATATATATCTTTAATATCATCATTTAGAGTAATAATTGCTTCAAATCTTGGCTTTTTACTTTCAAAAAATAAGTTTGGTCCTAGATAATTAAAACCACAGCCTTTTAGGTTTTCTAAAGAGATGTTCGCTTCGTTATTGATATTTATAATTTTCCCATCTTTATTTCTAATATTTACAGGAAGATAAGGATCAACTGTGACAGAAATAAAACCTTGTTTACTTAATAATTTTTTAAGTCTAGTTGTGAATTCTTTTAAATTATTGATATTTGTATAATCGAAAAGAAAGCCACGTGGTGCATAGGCAATTTTGTAGTTCATCATTACTTCTTTATATAAAAGTAGAGATGCTCCTAAAAGATTATCTGAATCATCTACAATACCGATGTAATGAATATCATAGCCATGGTTTTTGATAGTTTTTCCGTAAGCTGATGTTTGATAATAGTTACGGTATTTGTGAGTATTTGCAAATTTGTCAAAACTTATTTCATCTAGAGTTATTATTTTCATATAAGACCACACTTTCTTTTATTAAATTATATCAATATATTGATTACTTTTCAATTAAAGGGTTTAAATATTTCTATTATTTAGTATAATGTTATTGAAGGAAACGAGTGATGATTATGTTTGAAAATAAAAAAATATTAGTATTAGGGATGGCACGTAGTGGCTATGAAGTGTGTAAATATTTAAGTAAATATAATAATACTATTATCTTAAATGATGGAGGGAGTCGAGATAAGCAGGATGAGAAGAAGGTTTTAGAATTAGAGGAGCTTGGTGTTACTTTAATATTTGATAGTCATCCTGATGATTTACTTGATGATAGTTTTGATTATGTTATTAAAAATCCTGGTATTAGAAATGATCATAAGTATGTAATTAAGGCTAAAGAGTTAGGAATAGAAGTTATTAATGAAGCAGAGATGGCTTATAGATTATTACCTAATGATGTTACATTAATTGGTATTACTGGTACTAATGGTAAAACTACTACGACAACTCTTACTTATGAGATGATTAAAAAGAGTGGTAAAAGAGTTCATTTAGCAGGTAATATTGGTTATCCTTTGTGTAGTTTTTTAGAAAAGTTAGAGAGTGGAGATATTATCGTGATGGAAGTATCTTGTCAACAACTCGCTAATATGAAAGAGTTTAGACCTCATATTGCTTTAATGACTAATTTGGCTGAAGCTCATATAGATTTCTTTGGTAGTTATGATGAATATAAAAAAGTAAAACTTAAACTTTTTGCAAATCAGCGTGATGATGATATTGCTATCTTAAATATAGAAAATGATGAAGTAATGAAGGGCACTACTGATATTAAGAGTAATGTTAAGTACTTTTCTTCTAAACATGAGATAAATGGAGCATATATGATAGATGATAAACTTTATTATTATGATGAATTTATTATGAATAGAGACGAGTTCTTACTTAAAGGTAATCATAATGTTGAGAATGCTTTAGGGGCAATGATGATTGCAAAAGAAGTGGGAGTTGATAATGAATCAATAGTTAGTGTTTTAAAGACATTTACTGGTGTTAGACATAGATTAGAGTTTATAGATAAAGTTAATGGTGTAGATTATTATAATGATACAGAAGCGACTAATACTAAGTGTACTACTATTGCTTTATCATCATTTGATAAGAATGTTATCTTAATACTTGGAGGATTAGAGCGAGGTCAAGACTTTCATGATTTAGATAGTTTTATTAGTCCAGTTAAAGAGATAGTTGGTATTGGAGAGTGCCGTGATAGAGTTAAAGAATATGGAGAGAGTGTTGGTATTAAGACTAATACTTTTGAGAAATTAGTTGAGGCGATGAACTATATCAATAGTGTTGTAGAGAGTGGAGATACAGTGTTACTTAGTCCTGCATCGGCATCTTGGGATCAATATAAACAATGTGAGGATAGAGGGGATGAATTTAGAGATATAGTAAAAGAATTAAATAAGTATTAATAAAAATATATAGTGGTGATTTTGATGAATGATAATTTTAGAATGGTGGATACTTCACAACAGAGCAATGTTGATATTAATATAGATTATGCAAGAAAAAATTTGGTTAATTTAATATATAACCAGGCAATATTAGAAGGTGTTGTTACTACTTATGAAAATGTAAATAATATTTTAAACAGTGGACAAGTAAATGGAATGACTTCTACTGATATTATGAAAGTTGTTAATTTAAAACATGCTTGGGAGTTTGTTTTAGATGAAAATGTTATTATGACAGAAGAGAACTTTTCTTTTTTATCGAAAATTAATAAGTTAGTTCTTGAAGGCTTTTATTATAATGCAGGTAAAGTTAGAAGTACTCCTGCTAAGATAGGTGGGACTACTTGGATGCCTAGTATTCCTATAGAAAGTCAGGTAGTAGAGGAGTTAAATGGGCTTTTAAATAGTGAATTAGATGATGTTAGTCTTGCTACAGAATTATTGTTATATGTTATGAAAAGACAGGTATTTATAGATGGTAATAAGAGAACTGCTGTTATTTTTGCTAATCATCATTTGATATCAAAAGGACTTGGAATTATTTCTATTCCAGAATATTTAGTGGAAGATTATAAGAAGATGTTAATTATGTATTATGAAGGAAGAGATACTAATAAGATTAAACAATTTTTAAAAGATAAATGTTATGTTAGTTTGAGAGGGTGATAATAATGAAGAAAAATTTAGAAGTAGAAAGAAAGATGTAATTGATATATCCATTTAATCCTAATACTGCTGTAGTTGCTGATAGTCAAAGGGATTTGTATTTGGCATCATTATTAGGAGTAAAAAATGTTAAGTTTTATCCTATTTATAGAGATATGAAAGATTCAACTATTGATAAGAGCTTTGATATCGTTGATAAATTAGTTAGTACAGCTTTTAAGTTGGATTTTGAGGAAGCATTACCTCATGGCTTTTTTAAAGGATTAGGAGGATTTTCTCCTAAAATATTCTATTATAATGAGGAGACTAGAATGTATGATGGGTATATTAATCTAGATGAGTATATTGCTAGTAATTCTAGTACTTTAGAAAATAGAGAAAATGTAGGAAAAAGATTAATTAAAAGAAAAAATAATACAGTAAATAGTGAAACAGTGATATAATGTAGTTGTTTGGAAAGGATGATTTTATGAATATTAAAAATATTATAGGAAGAGAAATATTAGATTCAAGAGGTAACCCTACTGTTGAAGTAGATGTAATACTAGATAATGGTATTATGGGTAGGGCTTGTGTACCTAGTGGAGCTTCTACAGGAGAAAGAGAAGCTTTAGAAATGAGAGATGGAGATAAGAGTAGATTTAATGGTAAAGGAGTACTAAATGCTGTTAATAATGTTAATACTATTTTACGTGATAATCTAATTGGAATAGATGTTACTAAACAAAAAGAAATAGACTATAAAATGTTAGAATTAGATGGTACTAAAACTAAGAGTAAGTTAGGTGCTAATGCTATTCTTGGTGTTTCTATGGCTTGTTTAAAAGCTGCTGCTAAAGCTTGTGGAAAAGAGTTATATGAATATGTTGGAGATGGTAAAACTTTACCTGTTCCTATGATGAATATCATTAATGGAGGTGCTCATGCTGATAACTCATTAGATTTTCAAGAGTATATGATTATTCCACAAAGAGATACTATTCATGAAAGAGTTAGAGTAGGGGCTGAAGTATTCCATAGTCTTAAAAATGTTTTAAATGAAAAGGGATATGCTACTAGTGTTGGAGATGAAGGTGGTTTTGCTCCTAATCTTAAGACTAATAAAGAAGGATTTGAGTTAATTACTGAAGCAGTTAAAAGGGCTGGATATGAGCCAGGAAAAGACGTTTGTTATGCCATTGATGTTGCAGCTTCAGAGTTCTATAGTGATGGCAAATATAACCTTGTAGGAGAGGGTAAAGTACTTAGTACTGATGAGTTAATTAAATACTATGAAGATTTAGTTAATACTTATCCAATTATTTCTATTGAAGATCCAGTTGATGAGAATGACTGGGAGGGGTTTAGTAAAGTAACAGAGTTACTTGGAGATAGGATTCAACTTGTTGGTGATGATTTATTTGTTACTAATAAAGAATGCTTACAAAAAGGTATTGATAATAAAGCTGGTAATGCAATACTATTAAAAGTAAATCAAATTGGTACTATTACTGAAACACTTGAGACTATTGAACTTGCTAAAGCACATAATTATAAAACAGTTATTTCTCATAGAAGTGGAGAGACTGAAGATACAACTATAGCAGATTTAGCTGTTGGACTTGATTTAGGTCAAATCAAGACTGGTTCTATGTCAAGAACAGATAGAATTTGTAAATATAATCAGTTAATGAGAATCGAAGAAGAGCTTAGTAGATAGGCTCTTTTACTTGCATTTCTTTAGTGTTTATGCTATTATATTAACAGTTTAAAAGAAATCTATCGGAGGTGTAAACTATGCAAATAGCTTTATTAATTATATCAATACTATTAATAATAATTGTACTATTACAAAGTGGTAAAGCTGAAAGTGCTGCACAAATTCTTTCAGGTAACTCTACTGATTTATTTAAGAATAGAAAAGAAAGAGGTAGTGAGTTAGTTATTACTAGAATAACAATGGTATTAGGAGCTGCTTTCTTTATTATTTGTTTAGTATATTCATTTATGTAAAAGACATGAAATATTGTCTTTTTCTTTTTACTTTGTGTTAAAAATAGAGTAAAATGGTATTAAGAATTGAGGTTGATAGAATGAGAGAAGATATATTAAATATATTAGAAGAAGCAGGTAAAAGTCTTAGTGTTTTTGAGATTGAAGAAAAACTAGGTAGTGATAATTTAGAAGAGTTATTAAAAGTACTTAAAGAACTTGAAATTGAGACGTTAGTTTATCATACTAATAAAGATAAATATATGTTGTTTGAAGATAGTCATCTACTTAAAGGGATACTTCATTCTAATAAAAAAGGATTTGGCTTTGTTGATGTAGATAATTCTGATGTAGATATTTATATTCCTAAAGAAAATATAAATGGAGCATTGCACGGCGATTTAGTAGTTGTTGAACAAGTTAGTCAAAAAGGTCTTGATAGAGTAGAGGGTAGAATTGTTAAAGTCTTAAAGCATGAAAGTAATACTTATGTAGGTGAGATTAACTTTAAGAATAATATTGGTTATGTTACTTTAGATGAAGATAAAGTTAATTTAGAAGTTGTAGTTGCTAAAGAAAATAGTCTTAATGCTGTTGATGGACATAAAGTAGTTGTAGAGATTGTTAAGAGAATTAGTAATAAGAAAGCAGAAGGTAAGGTTGTTAAAATAATAGGACATAAGAATGATCCTGGTGTTGATATTTTATCAATTGTATATAAATATGATATTAATACTAGTTTCCCAGAAGATGTGGAAGAAGAAGTTAAGTCTTTACCTATGGAAGTAAGAGAAGAGGACTTAAAAGGTAGACGTGATTTACGTGATGAGAAAATTTTTACAATAGATGGTGATGATACTAAAGATATAGATGATGCGATATCTATAAAAAAAGATGGTGATACTTATACTCTTGGAGTTCATATCGCTGATGTTTCTTATTATGTTAAAGAAGGTAGTCCTTTAGATAAAGAGGCTATGGATAGAGGTACATCAGTATATCTTGTTGATAGAGTTATTCCAATGTTACCTCATGAGTTATCTAATGGAATTTGTTCATTAAATCCAGGAGTAGATAGACTTGCTATTAGTTGTGTAATGAAATATGATAGCGAAGGTAAAATGCTAGATTATGATATTTTTCCTAGTGTAATTAAATCCAGAAAACAAATGACTTATAAAAATGTTAATAGTATCTTAGAGAAAAATATTGTACCAGAAGGGTATGAAGAGTTTGTTGATGATTTAAAGACTATGAGTGAGTTTGCTACTATTCTTAGAAAAATGAAAGTAAGAAGAGGGTACTTAGATTTTGATGTTGATGAAGCGAAGATACTTGTAGATGAGGCTTGTGTTCCATATGAGATAACTAAACGTGAAAGAGGTACTGGTGAAAACTTAATTGAAGACTTTATGATCGCTGCTAATGAATGTGTGGCTTCTCATATATATAATATGGACTTACCATTTATCTATCGTATTCATGAAAGTCCTAAGGAAGATAAAATTAGAGATTTCTTAAGTTTTGTTAGTAATTTAGGATATCAAGTAACTGGTGACTTAAAGGGTAATAAGAGTGTGGCAGTTCAAAAATTACTTAAGTTTGTTCATGATAAGAAAGAAGGGCCTATACTTACATCATTATTACTTAGATGTATGCAGAAAGCGATATATTCTCCTACTAATGTTGGACATTTTGGCTTAGGTAGTTCATGTTATACTCATTTTACTTCGCCAATAAGACGTTATCCTGATACTACAGTGCATAGACTTTTAAGAACTTACTTATTTAATCATGATTTAAGTAGTCATACTATTCATCATTATGAAGAGAAGTTGGTGTTTGTAGCAGACCACTCATCAGCGATGGAGCGAGCATCAGTTGACTGTGAAAGAGAAGTTGAAGATATGAAGATGGCTGAATATATGGAAAGTCATATTGGGGAAGAATTCGAAGGAATGATATCATCAGTAATGAGTTTTGGTATGTTTGTAGAACTTGATAATTTAGTAGAAGGTTTAGTTCCTGTTAGACTTATGGATGATTACTTTGTTTTTGATGAAGAGAGAATGACTTTAGTAGGTGAGAGGAGTCATATTAAATATACTATTGGAGAAAGGGTACTAATTAAAGTAGTGGCTGCTTCTAAAGAAGCGAAAACTATTGACTTTGAGATTGTTAAGAAGTTGTAGTTATGAGTAAAGTTAAGAAGAAAAGAAAATTAACTGTCTTAGGACGTTTTGTTATTATACTTTCTATTGGTGTTTTATTTGGTGCTAGTTTAGGTTTTTATTATCGTTTGACTAATGATAATGTTAAAAAAGATGATGTTAAAGAACAGAAAAAAGAAGAAGAAGTGGTTAGTAAGAAAGAAGAGATGGATGCATCATTAGTTATGGTTGGTGATGCTTTAATTCATAGTACTGTTTATGATGATGCTTATACAGGTGATGGTTATGACTTTAAACCAATGTTAAAAGAGATTAAACCACTTATTCAAGATTATGATTTAAAATATTATAATCAAGAGACTATATTAGGTGGAACGGAGTTAGGCCTTTCTAATTATCCAAGATTTAATTCTCCTTATGAAGTTGGTGATGCTTTTATTGATGCAGGATTTAATTTGGTTAGTCTTGCAACAAATCATACTATGGATAAAGGTGAACAAGGAGTAATTAACTCTTTAAACTATTGGAATAGTAAAGATGGTGTTTATACAGCGGGTAGTTATTTATCTTTCGAAGATAGAGATGAAGTAATTATTAAAGAAGTTAATGGTATTACTTATTCTTTCTTTTCTTATACTACTTGGACTAATGGATTAGAGACTCCTAGTGGTAAAGAATATTTAAATAATGTTTATAGTCCCGAGAAAGCGAAAGCGGATATTCTGAAAGTTAGAGACGAAGTAGATGTTGTAATTGTGGCAATGCACTGGGGAACAGAATATTCTACTAGTGTTAGTGCAACACAACAGGAAATTGCTAACTACCTTTCTTCTCTTGGTGTTGATATAATTATAGGAAGTCACCCTCATGTAGTGGAGCCAATTGCCTTTATTGGTAAGACTATGGTAATATATTCATTAGGTAACTTTATATCTGATCAAGAAGGAGTAGAGCGTCTTACAGGATTAATGGCTAGTATAGATATCCACAAGACTGTGGAAAACGGTGTTAGTACTATGGAGTTAAGAAATCCTAAAGCAGAACTTTTATATACTCATTCTACATATGGAAAGAAAAGAAACTTTGTTGTTTATCCTTATACTAGTTTAAATGATGAAATACTTCCTTTATATAGAGATTATTATGAGACTTATAAAAATATAGTATTATCTCTTGATAGTAGTATAGAGATGCCTAGTTTGGAGTGATAATTATGGAGATTATTAATAGACGTGCAAGATTTGATTATTTTATAGAAGATACTTATGAAGCAGGTATTGTTTTAAAAGGAACAGAGATTAAATCTATAAGAGGTGGTAAAGCAAATATTAAAGATAGTTATGCTATTATAAGAAATGGCGAAGTTTATCTTGTTAATATGTTTATAGATCATTATAAAGAAGGTAATATCTTTAATCATGAAGAGACAAGAAGTAGGAAGTTATTACTTCATAAAAGTGAGATTAAAAAGTTAGATAATAAACTAAAATTAGAAGGTAATACCCTTATACCTTTAAAACTTTATTTTGTACGTGGTAAAGCGAAAATTGAACTTGGACTTTGTAAAGGTAAGAAAAACTATGATAAAAGAGAAAGTATTAAAGAAAAAGATTTGAAGAGGGAAGCTGCTAAGCTTAATAAGTATAAATAATTTGGTAAATATTGGTATTTGCTTTTTTGATACTTCTGTGTTATAATCTAGTTGTATTTGGGGATGCTTTGGTTTCGACAGGAATAATAGAGCATAAATGGCAAGTCGAGTTGTTTACGTTACAAACTAAATTAAATATAACTGGAAACAGTATTAAAACAGCATTTGCTAACTTATTTAATAAAAATACTGAGTTAGCTTTCGCCTAGTATAGGTAAATGCACTGTCTTTTCTTAATTTCCTGTGTTAAGTTAAGATGGTTTATTTTAGCAGGATATAGTTATAGTTTGTCTAGACTATGATGGAATTTTTTAGATTAGGGCTATTTTATTAGTTGATGGTTACTAGAAAATAGTTCGAATTTTCTTAATCATCTAAACTTGTAGAAGTTTATGTAGCTTTATTTTTGGACAGGAGTTCGAATCTCCTCATCTCCACCATTGGGAAATCTGTTCGAACTATTCGAACTTTTGATATAGGAATCAAT
>CAMMMG010000006.1 GCA_946497925.1 uncultured Mycoplasmatota bacterium | reverse complement strand
GGTAATGAACTTGATTATTATTTGTTAAGAGAGACAACCGAAGCGGCAATGACTGACGCAGTTGATGTTGGTTATTACCGCTTAAGCGGTTTGTTAAGAATTGATAAAGAGAAATTTGTGGAAAGTTTTGTTAGACGTTTTTCTCAAAATGTATCTAATAGTCGTACTTATGATATTCGTTTTTACGATATTAATGAAACTCCACCTAAAGTTAGTGTTCTAGTAGAGTCTGAAACAGCTGCTAGTGTTAATGGTGAATCTTTGAGTTTATCTAATAAAGTAGATGTTATTTTAGAATCAAATTACTATGATAATAAATATGTTAGTGATATGACTAGAGCTGGTAAGCTAGATTATAGTGATATTGATAAATAAAAAGAATAAGGAGGATTTTGATGAATAATTTAGTTGTTGGTATTAAAAAATTCTTTACTAATAAGAATACAGTTACTGTTGTAGGTGTTATTCTTGCTATTGTTATCCTTTATGTAGGTTATAATATGCGTATTAATCAAGCGATAACTCCTGTTACTGTTCCTTATGCTACAGAAACAATTAAAGCTAGGACACAAATTACAGAAGATATGATTAGTACAATGGAGATTCCTCAATCAATGGTGACTGATGAAATCATTACAAATAGTGCAGATGTTATTGATATGTATGCAAATGGAGATAGTGTTATTCCTGCAGGTAGTTTATTTTATAAAAGAAGTGTTGTATCTCGTGATCAATTACCTGATAGTATTATTTTAGATTATCCAAAAGGTTATGTTTTATATAACTTATCTGTTGATATGGCTAGTACTTATAGTAATTCTATCTATCCTGGTAATTATATAGATATATATCTAAAAGTTCAAAATGCAGAAGGTGCTGATGGTACTATTGCTGATGATAGAATTATGGTAGGTAAGTTATTATCTAATGTAAAAGTGCTTGCTGTATTTGATAGTAGTGGTAATAATGTGTTTGCAGATCTTGATGAAAAGACTGCTCCTTCACAAATTGTTTTTGCTGTACCTGAAGAATATCACATACTTCTTCGTAAAGCAGAATACTTAAGAGCTTATGAGTCTGAAATTATTCCAGTTCCTACTGCAGAATCTTTAGAAGATGAGCCAGGAGATGTTACTTTATCTAGTGAAGATTTAAGAAACTTTATTAATAATGTTACTGCAATGACAGAAGAAGATTTATCTTATACACAACAATAGAAAGGGGATAATGTTATGAACGATTCCATATTTGATAAGTTAGACTTTGGATTATTTAAACCTTTAATAGATGATGATGATATAACTGATATCTCTTATTGTAATCATGGACAAATTTGGGTTCGTTCTTTAACAGAAGGATCTAAAAGAGTAGAGATTGATGGGCTAAATGATGCTTTTGTTGAAAAGTTAGCCTTTCAATGTTCTAATGTTATGGGTACAACATTTAATAATGCTAAACCATTTCTAGATGCAGAGTCTACAGAACTTCGTCTTAACTTTGTTCATGAATCTATTGCTACAAATGGTATTGCAGTTGTTATTCGTAAAACTCCTGCTAAAATTAGACTTAATAAAGAAAAATTAATTAGCGAGGATTATTTTACTGCTAATATTCATGATATTTTAATGAAATGTGTTGAAGGACACTGTAATATTATGGTTAGTGGTGAGACTGGTTCTGGTAAAACAGAGTTTGTTAAGTATCTTGCTAGTCATACTAAAGAGAATGAAAAAATTATTACAATAGAGGATACTTTGGAACTTCATCTTGATAAGATATTTCCACATAGAGATATTGTTGCTATGAAAACGAATAATGTAGCAAGTTATTCTGAAGTATTAGTTACTTGTATGAGGCAAAATCCTAAATGGATCTTGTTATCAGAAGTTCGTAGTGCGGAAGCAGTTACTGCTGTTCGTAATTCAATTTCTTCAGGACATAACATCTTATCTACAATACATGCTGATAAAGCTAGTGCTATTCCATATCGTATGTATTCACTTTTAGAAAGTGATATTGATGTAGATCAGTTTTTAAATACAATATATCGTTATATTCAATTAGGTGTTCATATTAAAGCATATTACAGTAAAGAGTATGGTAAATTCCATCGTGAGGTTGATGAAGTTGTTGAGTTTTATGTTGATGATGATAATAAACCACAAACTCATATCCTTTATCAAAAAACATTTGGAAAAGCTCCTGTTCAAAATATGCCTAGTGATTATTTAAGAGAATACTTGGAAAACCAAAATATCTTTATTGATAATTTATTTACTAAAGGGGATTCAATGAGTAGTATTGATAATGAAGTTAGTAAAGTAGTAAATACTTCACCAAATGAACAAGTTAGTGTAGTAGAGTCACCTATTTTTAATAATAATACAAATCAAGGAGAACAAACATTGCCTAAAGCTTCATTTTTTACTGATACAGATATAGTTTAAAGAGGGGAGTGATTATAATATATGGTGTTTTTTCTGTTATTAATAATTGCTATTGCTATTTTGTTATATAGAAATTATAAAGGACAAAATGTTTCTAAATTTATTACAGATCAAGTACAAGCAGTTTATGAAAGGTTCGCTCCTTATTCTTATAAAGTTGTAAGAGAAAAAACGAAAGATTTAGGTCAGGAATATACTGCTAGACAGTATTTAATTCAAGTTTTAATAATGGGTGGTTTTGCAGGTATTGTTACTTATATGTACTTCTATAATATAGTTGTGTCTGTTATTTATGTATTTATTGCTATAGCTTTTATTCCTTATTTATCATTTTTAAGATGTAAAAGAATATATAGTGAATTTATATTTGAGCAAATACAAGTGTATACTACTAATACTATTATGGAATTTGCAACGACACAGAGTTTTGTTAAATCACTTGAAGGAGTAAGAGATTCTGGTATTTTAGAAGATCCTGTATTAAGTGATGTTAATAGAATGATAGATATGGCTTATGAAGAAGGTTCTATTGATGGAGCATTAAACTTTATGAGTAATAAATATCCATATTATATAGTTAAAAATATGCATCAATTATTCTTGCAAATTACTAAAGAAGGTGCACAGGATACTGGTGAGAGTTTAGAAAATATGCAACTAGATATAGATACTCTTGTTGAAAGTGTTTATCGTGATAGAATGGATAGGGCTACTTTTCATAAGAAATTCTTACAATATGGTATTATGTTATTCCTTTTAGTTATGTTAATACAATATATGCTTGGAAGTGAAAGTTATATTGAGTTAATTAAAAGTCTTTGGGTACAAATAGTCCTTCACTTTATAATTATTTTTAATAGTTATTTCCTACTTAAAGGGGAAAAATATTATAATGAGAATGTGGGGGTTGAGTAGATATGGAAATAGTTATTGTTGCAGTTATTATTTTGTTTATTTTGATTTATAATAGAACTATTGATAAAAATAAATTTATTAATGATAACAAAAAATATTTTGAAATATTAAGAGAAGATGATTATGATTTCTTAGTTTATGCTAAATATGGTGATAGTGCAACTCCTAATGTTTTATTTCAAAAAAGAATAACTTATGCTATTGCAGTGTTTTTCATATTTATGTTTTTGTTTATAGATGATGTTAGTCTAATAAATATAATACTTTCTTGTTTGGTGGCAGTACTTATATTTAAAATGCCATATATGCAATTAAAAAAATATTATAAAGCTCATTTGCATCAAATTGATATAATGTTGCCATACTATTTAAAGAGTTTAGAAATATTAATTCAACATTATACTGTTCCTGTAGCGATAGGTAAAAGTATTAATGATGCTCCTGATATTTTTAAACCAGGGTTAAGGGAATTAATTGAAAAGATTAATTCTGGAGATTCTAGTATTAATCCTTATATGGATTTTGCTAACACATACCCAGTTAGAGACTCTATGAGAATGATGAGACTTCTTTATCGTTTAGGTCTTGGTGGTCAAGAAAAGAAGCAAGAGAGACTTTTAATGTTTTCTAGAACTGTTTCTAATTTACAAGCGAAAGCTAGAGAAACTAAATATAAAGAAAGACTTGATCATATGGGAAATCAGACTATGATTATGCTTGTTGTTACTGGTGTTAGTGTTATGATTGTAATATTAGCGTCAATGTTAACAATGATTGCATAAATTTAGTTACAAAATTAGTAAATTTTGGTATAATTATTTTTGTAAGATATGAAAGGAGAGATATTTTTATGAAGGAAGCGACTGGAGAATTAAATATGACTGTTGTAACAATTGTTTTAATTGGTGTTATTGCAGCATTTTTTGCATTCTTTTGGCCAACCATTCAAGAGACTATCCAAGATACATGGAATGATAATACTACTTCTCAATCAAATGTAGATTTTAATTAATAGTAAGGATGTGATTAATAATGAGAGATGCGATAGGTCAAGTTTTTGCTTTACAAGTTATATTAGCTTTTGTACTTCTAATTAATGGATATATGGCTTATTCTGTTAATTATACTAGAGCATTTCGAGTTAAGAATCAGATAGTTAATATTATAGAGCAGTATGAAGGACCTACTGATGAGGCTATGGCTAAAATAGAAAGTTATGTTGATGGGATGACTTATAGAGTTCCACAGACTCTTATTAACAATTTTAGAAATAGATATGCTTCAAATAATAGTGGGGATGATGTTGTTAATTGTCAAGGTGGTTGGTGTTATATTGCTCATGATGTTAAAACTACTGGTGGCGATGGAGAGATGAATGGTACTTATTATTCTGTTGTTACTTTTGTCAACATAGATATTCCTGTTATTAATAACTTGATAGGTTTAGGAGACTTTTTGAGTGTTTCTGGTGAAACTAGAACAATTTATAGATAGAAGGAAGTGATTAGATGAACGTTATAATTGCTAATGAAGCGAAATCAATGCTATCGACTTTAGATATTGATGTTATTAAAAGTGTTGATGGTGTTCATACAGCTGATGAAATTGTTGAGATGTTCAAGAACTTCTTTTATGCAAGAATGATTTTAGATATTACTGCTATTAAAGATTATAATGATATTACTAATATTCAAAAGATATCTATTGGTCTTGATGCTGATAAAATCATTCTTTTACTTCCTAATAATGAGGCATCTACTTCTAGTAGTTATTTATCTAAAATTATTTCTATGGGGATATATAATTTTACGACGACAGTAGATGGGATTAAATATTTTTTAGAGCATCCTAATACTTATAAAGATGTTGCTCATATCCAACAACTTAATGATTTATCTACTACTATTAATGAGAAAGTAGTAGCAGGTTCTAGAATAATAGGAATTAAGAACGTTACTGATCATGCTGGTAGTACTACTTTAATTTATATGTTAAAGAAAGAATTAGAACAGTCTTATGGAATGAGTGTAGTTGCTATAGAAGTTAATAGACATGACTTTTCTTATTTTAATAGTAGTAATATGATTTCTATAGATGATGAACATTTAATGACTGAGATTGTGAAACATAATGATGTTGCTATTATCTTGGTAGATTTGAATGATTCTAGTAATGAAGGTGCTTGTAGTGATGTTTTATATTTAATAGAACCTTCTTCTATTAAATTAAATAAATTAATGAGAAGAAATAGAAGAGTATTTGAAGAGTTAAAGGGTAGAAAGATAATACTTAATAAGAGTTTACTTTCTAATAGTGATATTATGGATTTTGAATACGAGGGAAAGACTAAAGTCTTTTATAATATACCACCACTTAATGATAGAGTTAAAAATCCTGTTCTTAGTGATTTTTTATCTAAGATAGGACTTATTAATAAGACTAGTGAAAAAGAAAGTGGAGGGAAAATATTTGGATTATTTAAACGATAATAATTGACAAATCTTAATATTTTATATATTATTATTGTAGTAAAGGAGAGTTTTTATGAATATGATGTTATTTCAAATTTTAGATGCAACTGTTAATGCTGAAGGACCTTGTCGTGGTTTTGGTTTTATAGTTAGAATTATTAAAAATGGTTTATTTCCTATTTTACAAATAGGTATTCCAATCATTTTAATAGTTTTAGGTACACTTGATTTAGGTAAGGCAGTTATAAGTAGTGATGATAAAGCAGTTAAAGAAGCACAATCTAAATTAATTAAGAGATGTATATATGCTATATTAGTATTCTTTATTGTAACACTTATTAACTTATTATTTACAATGGTAGGTAATATTGCTGGTGATGATGCTCCTGGTTTGCAAAATTGGAGTGAGTGTTGGAGCAATCCTGAAGAAGATTAATATAAATAGCAATTTAATTGCTGTTTTTTCTATTTAAGGAATGATGATATGATTCAGATATTAGATAGTGTTGTAAATGTTGAGAGTGCTTGTTATGGTTTTGATTTTTTAATAAGAATTATTAAAGATGGTATATTTCCAATTGTACAAGTAGTAATACCTATTATTTTGATAGTACTTTGTACTTTTGATTTAGGTAGAGCAGTTATAGGTAGTGATGATAAGGAAAATAAGAAGATTTTGAAAAGAATTGTGAGAAGATTAGTTTTTGCAATATTAATTTTCTTTATTGTTACAGTTATTAATCTTATATTTACTATGGTAGGTAATATTACAGAAAGTGAAGCTTTAATTAGATGGAGTCAGTGTTGGAATAATCCTATGTAAAAATTTATTTGAAATAGCAATTATAATTGCTATTTTTTTATTCTAATGATATACTAATATCATGATTGAGGTGGACTTGATATGAAGAAATATAGTTTATTATTGGTTTGGGGTCTATTATTGATTGTTTTGTTTAGTCCTAGTGTGGTTAATGCTAATAGTGGAGCTACTCCGGATGCATATTTAGATGAAAATGGAAATCCTATAGGTCAAGCTGATCCTGATGATTTAGAAACACCACCTCCTAGTAGTGGTAGTGCGAATAGTGGGGCAAATGGTGGTTCAACTGCTGGTGGATTTGGTAATGGTAGTGCTGGACAAACAGATGATGATGAAGGTTGTACCTATAGTTTTTCAACAGGAAGTACAGTAGGTAATGTTACTATTAAAGTAGTTGATGGAAATTTGGATTATAGTTTTAGTTCCATTTCTGGGCAATATAACATAACACTAAATGCATCTGCAACACATCTTAATGTGGCTGATTTTGAGAATGAGTGTCCTTCACGTGACACACTTGTATTCGCTTGTACTGCTAGTGGCCAAACTCGTCAATGTTCTATCAATACAAGAACATGGATTGATGATAATATAGATGATCCATGGGATAATGATAGTGATTGGGAACAATTAGGAGAAGAAGTAGATATGGGAGATTTTAATAATACAGTAGACTGTCCTGATATTATAAATATGGAAGAAGGAAAATTAGGATGGTTATTAAATACATTATTAAATTATATTAGAATAATAGGTCCTGTTTTAGTTGTTTTATTAAGTGCAATAGATTTTATAAAAGCTGTTCTTGGTACAGATGAAAAGGCTATGAAAGAAGCTCAAAATAAATTAATTATTAGATTAGTAGCAGCAGTTGCATTGTTCTTAGTTCCTACTTTAGTTCAGTTGTTATTATCCTTTATTAATGCTAGTACATGTACAGTAGGATAATATTTTAATATAATATATATTTAAAACGAAAGTGAAGTGAGTTATATGTTTTGGGGTGATCCTGGGATTTTCTCTAATTTCTTTAGATGGTTTTTCTCTTTATTGGATAGTATAGGGTATTTCTTTTTGGGTGGTATTTTTAATGTGTTTTTTACTATTGCTAATGCGCAGTTTTTTCAAGGTGATGTAATTAATACTTTTTATACAAGAATACAGATGATATTAGGTATCTTTATGATTTTTAGGATATCTATTACACTTTTGCAAATTATTGTTAATCCTGATGTATTTAAAGATAAGCAAAAAGGAGCGGGTTCTATTGTAATGAGAATAGCTGTTATGTTAGTTCTGTTAACTCTTATTGTTCCTATTGAAGGAATATCTGAATCAGATTCTAATCCCTTAAATCAACAAATTAGGACTAATGGTATTTTATTTGGTTTTTTAAATCAAGTTCAAAATACAGTTGTTCAAGATAATGTATTGGGTAAACTTATACTTGGTTATAATGTTGATGAGGATGGTAGTAATTTGCAGTTAAATGGTTTAGATAGTGTAGGAGATGTTCTTACTGCAGAAATTGCTCATGCTTTTATTACTCCGACTTTGAATGATGATGCTGATGCTAATGTTGTTATAACTTCTGAAAATTATGAAGAAGTTACAGCATGTCCTACTGATATAGCACCCTCTTTAAATCCTGCAGTTACTTCTGGAGCTTTGCTTGACCATATAAATGATACTTGTATGGGAGATGATGGTGAGACTTATGCTTTTGAATATATAGGTTTTGGGGGGCTAGTTTGTTCAATCGTTATGACAATTATTGTAATTGGTTTTACACTTGATATTGCAGTAAGAGCTATTAAACTTGCTCTACTTAGATTAATTGCACCTATTCCTATTATTTCTTATATTAGTCCGGGACAAGAAAAAGATGGTGCTTTTGGTAATTGGGTTAAGACGTTAACTTCTACATATTTAAGTTTATTTATTAGATTGATAATAATTTATTTTGGAATTTATTTAATAATATTATTGCGTAATGGTGAACTAGTTACATGGATAGATTCTTCTGTGCTAGCTAATATATTTATTATAATTGGTATTTTAGTGTTTATGAAAGAAGCTCCTAAATTTTTCCAAGATATGTTAGGTATCAAAGGTGATGGTAAACTATTTAGTGGTATTGGTACGATGTTAGGTGCTGCTGCTTTAACAGGGGGACTTGCTGGTTCTGTTGTAACTGGTGCTAAAGCCGCTTGGGAAGAAAATAAAATGGCAAAACGCCCTGCCTGGATGGGAATAGGAGGAGCAGTTACTTCTGGTTTTACTAGTGGAATAGGTGGTGCTTTTGTTGGTGCTAAAGCTCTCGCTACTTCTGATAAAAATGTTCCTAGTTCTGTATTTGCAGCAATGCAAAAGAGTAATGCAACAAGAGCATCACATTCTACTTTGCCTGGACGTATTGTTAGTGGTGCTTATGATATGTTTACAGGTAGCTCATTAGCAGAAAAAGATCAAAAAACATTAGAATATAGTCAAGAGGCAGTTAAACAAATGCAGAATTATAAGAAAACTGTTGAAGATGAGGCTATTAAGAAAGGTAAATTTGGATCAATTTCTAGAAGCAATGCTGATATGGTAAATTATTTCCGTGCTAATGGACTTGATCAAAGAATTTTAGATACTAATTTTAATTATTCTGTTTTGTCAAAACGTATTGAAGCGGCTGGACCTAATGGGGATTTTGAGTATAATGGTGTTACATATAATGCTAGGGACTTTGATACAAATGTTATGGGAGAACTTCTTAAAAACCAAAGCCACAATTATGTAGAAGATGTAATGGCTGCTGGTGATAATCCAAATGATCCAAATTATAATGGTAGAATTATGACTGATTGGAAAATGGCTGAAAAAGCTTTGGCTGATGCTAATGTTGATTATGCTGGTTCTTATCTTGATCCTAATGATATTGGTAAAACAATTGGTAAAGCTAGTTCTAAAGCTCAACAAATGCAAACTGATATACACCACATTAAGCATCGTGCTAATCATAATGCTAATAAGAGTAAATAGGAGTGTGATATATAGTGAATTATTTAATACCTGCTAATACAAAGAGTGGAAAACTGATTCTTGGTTATTTTAAGCCTTTTGATTTAATATTACTGGGAACTGGAGTTTTGATTTCTCTTGTTATGTTGATGACATTTCCAATGTCTTCCAATTGGCAAGTTATTATTGTGGTTTTACCTGGATTAATTAGTGCTTTCCTAGTTATTCCTATACCTAATTATCATAATATCTTAACTATAATTATAGAAGCTTATAATTTCTTTACTAGTAGAAGAAATTATATATGGAAAGGTTGGTGTGTTAAAGATGTCGAAGATGTCCCAAAAGAAAGTAAGTAGTCAATATACTGAAGATTGGTTACCAATTACTGGAATTCAAAATGGTTATATTATCTGTGAAGGAAAACAAAGAGTTACTGGAGTTAAAATTACTCCTCGTAATATCTTTATTCTTGATGAACAGGCTCAAGATAATGTCTTAATTAGTCTTAAAAACTTTTATAATATGATAGATTTTGAGTTTTGGTTGATTGTTGCAGATAGACCTGTAGATATATCTGTTTATATGTCGCAATTACAACTTTTATATAATGATGCTACTTCTCCTGCAATTCGTAAACTTATATTACAAGATATAGATAAAGGTAATACTTTTGTTAATAATAGTATTGTTGATACCGAGTATTACATTATGTTTAAAGATACTAGTGAAGATGTTTTACAGAAGAGAGTGAGAATGCTTATTAATGGTCTTGCAAGTTGCGGTCTTAATGCTTCACAAGTTAGTAATGATGACTTAAGAATAGTTTTAGAAAACTTCTTAAATGGAGGAGTTAATACAGAGTTTGGGACGGTGATGCCTGTATGAGTATAAGTATAAAAAGTCAACTAGCTCCTAAGGGACTACAATTTTATCCAAGTGATTTCTTTATTAGTGATAAGTATGCAACTATTCTTTCTGTTATATCTTATCCACGTTTTATTGCTCCAGGATATTTATCTACTCTTACATCTATGAGTGGTATTAAAATAGTTGTTAAACACATTCCTGTACCATTTAGTACTATGTCTAAAATGATTAATAGACAGGTTGCTGATTTAAGAGAAAAATATCGTCAAGAAAAAGATCAAACTGCTAAAGAGAGTATTAGACAAGATGCAGAGAGTTTAGAGTCTTTTGTATCAATGCTTGCTTCAAGTCAATCTCGTATCTTTGACTTTCAAATGCACATTATGATCAATGCTGATACTAAAGAAGATTTAGAACTTAAAAAAGTTAATGTTAAGAATTATTTGGATGCTATGGAACTTAGAGCAGTATCTCTTAGATTCGAACAAGAAAAAGTTTTAAAAAGTATATTACCAATTTTTCCTAACCAAGATATAGAAGAAAGAGTTGGTACTCCTATTCCTTCTCCTACAATCGCTGCGATGTATCCTTTTATCTTTGATAGTATTAAAGATCCAGGATTATCTGTTTTACTTGGAGTAGATTTCTCTGGAGGAGTTATCTTGTTTAATCAATTCCTATATCAAATAAGAAAAGAAAATAATAGAAATAATGCTAATATGATTATTCTTGGTACTTCTGGTAGTGGTAAAAGTACGGCTGCTAAACTACTTTTAAGAACCCATATTAGAAATGGTTGTCAAATAGTTGCAATTGATCCTGAAAACGAATTAGAAGAGATGACTAGAACCTTTGGGGGAGATGTTGTTGATATAGGTAAAGGTGGAGAGTATGGTCTTATTAATCCATTAGAGGTTATTATTGATGCTGATGATGAAGAGATAAGCCAGGGATTGGGTTATACTGTACTTACTCGAACTTTACAGTCTCTTAGAGCTTTTATGAAGTATTATGATCCATCTATAGAAGAAGATGTTTTAAATATGTTTAGTGAGATTGTTCAAGATACATATAAACGTTTTGGAATAGATTTTAATACTGATTTTTCTAAATTCACTTCAGCTGATTATCCTACATTTTCTGATGTTTATGCTACTATTAAGGGTAGACTTATGTCTTTAACTGAACAAACTAGGGAAAAAGATATTATTCAAACATTGGAACTAAAGATTAGACCTTTAATTAAAGAATTAAAATTCTATTTTGATGGTAAGACTACAATAACTGCTGATAGTGATTTTATGGTATTTAATATAAAAGAATTTATGAATTCTGATACTAATATTAGAAATGCTTTATTCTTTAATGTATTAAAATATGCTTGGGGACTTTGTCTTGATTCATCTGTAAATACTATACTTATGGTTGATGAAGCTCATGTATTACTTGGTACTAATAATGAACAAGGAGCTGACTTCCTTGCTCAAGTACAACGACGTGCTCGTAAATATAATACTGGTACAATAATTATTACACAACAACCAAGTGATTTCTCTAGTCCTGCTATTATTACACAGGGTAAAGCAATATTTGATAACTCATCATATTATCTTGTTATGGGACTTAGAAAACAGGCAGTTGAAGATTTGTCATTACTAATAGACTTAAACGAAAATGAGAAGGATAGTATAAAACGCTATTCACAGGGCGAGGCATTATTCGTTTGTGGTAATAGAAGAATGAGAATAAATGTTGTTGTTACACAAGAAGAATTAGAATCATTTGGTAGTGCAGGAGGATTTTAGTAAGAACGAAGAAAGGCAGTGGTATTATGATAGAAGAAGATAGGAGAAAGTGTAAAAAAAATAATAAAGATGGTAAAGAGAGTATTGATGTTTCTTCTTCTAAAACAGTGCTTATATTTAAGCTTGTTGTAATAGCACTTGTCTTTTCTTCTTTTTTAGTATTATCAGTATCTTTTGTTAATAAATATAAAATAGATAATATTTTATCTATTAACAACATTATTGCTTATAGCGATGAAGAAGAAGAATACTATGATAGACTTAAAGAGGTTTATAATGAGTATAATGAGGAAGATAAAGAATTTTCGGAATTAGTTATAACTTCTACCTTTACAATAATACAGATGAATGTTCAAGATTTTTCTTTTGCTGATATGACAAAGGGTAGAATGAGAGAAGTTGCAGATTTAATGCTTGATGAAGTTGAACATGAAGATGGTAGTATTACTTATACTGCGAAAGGAGAAGAAGCTGCTAAAGAGAGTTTGGCTGAATATTTTAAACAGTTTGATTCTGACCTAGAAGAAATTACACGTAAAAGAATGGCAAATGATGTTTTTGATTATATAGATTCATATTTGGAATTTATTGGGGAAAAAGAAGATGAAGGTTCATCATCTTCTTGTGATGGTAATTCTTATTGGTGGCCTATTGGTAGTGCGGAAACTACTACAGAAAATGGTGTTACTTTTGCTAGTGGAGATCCAGTACCTTCTACTATAACTGCTACTTTTGCAGGAGATGATTCTGTTCATAATGGAAATCATGGGGCGATTGATATTTCTAATGGTAATGGAGATGGTGGTACTAATATAATTGCTGCTAAAGATGGTGTTGTAATTTATCCTACTGATGATTCGCAAACAGGATATGCTGATGTTGGTAATCCTGAAGATGGTGGTGGTTATGGTAACCATGTTATTATACAGCACTCTGACGGTAACTATACTTATTATGCCCATATGTCTCAAAATAGCATTACAGTTAGATCTGGTGATAATGTTAAGCAAGGTCAAGTAATTGGTAAAATGGGTAATTCTGGTGATTCTAGAGGCACTCATTTGCATTTTGAGGTTAGAGTAGGTGGTGATTCTAATGCAAATAGAGTTGATCCATTGGAATATGTTAGCATTGATAATCCTCGACCAGGATGTGTTGATTTTTCACTAACTTCAACATCTTTATCAAAACAAGAATTTATTTCTAAAATGGAAGCATATTGTACTAATAGTGGCAATAGTGATTTTTGTACTAATTTTTCATCCCATGCTGCAGAGGTTTATGATGTATCATTAGATTCAGGTGTTAATCCTGAACTTGTAGTAGTAACAGCAGGAACAGAACAAGGATGGCGTAAATGTGGTGGTCTTTATAACTTTTGGGGTATAGGTATACCTAATGGTGCAGGCTGTAGTGCAGGACCTCAGTTAACTTCTCTTGCAGCAGGTATTAGAGAATATGCTAGTACTTTAGCAGAATATCAACCAGGAGGTAGTCACGCTTCATCTATTGAACAAAGAAATCAAGAAAGAGAAGAAGCTGGCTGTGATGATGCTGGTCATGGGCCTCCTGGAAGTTTAGCAGGAATGCAGTCTGTTTATTCTTGGATAGGTGATTATCGTTTTAGTCCTGGAAGTTGGGGTATGGGTGGTTGTGTTTATTTGGATATTATTTATGGTTCTGGTTATTGTTCAACACAGTCAGTTTGTACTAATTATTCTAGTTGTCCATCAAGTAGTGCTACTACAGTATGTGAACAAAACGATTATACTGCTTGGCAGTTACAGGAAAAGTTAGAACTTAGGAATGCAATCTTTGGTCTATAGGAGGTGGTTTTGATATGAATAAAACAGCGAAAATTGAATTAATTATTATGATTTTATTAATTTCTATATTTGGTATTAGTTTTATATATATGAAAACTACTGAAAGGAAAAGTGAAGAAGAAAAGATAAATACAGAAGTAATAGCCCTTGCTGATGTTAATCGTTTTTTTACGATAGATTCAGCTGTTTCTAAATACTTTTCTTATATAACTTCAAAAAATAGTGATTCTATTTTACAAGTATTAGATAAAGATTATGTAGAAAGAAATAATATAACATCGTCTAATGTTTATAATTTTGTAGGTAATTATGATTTTAATATAAAAAGCAATTTGGAAGAAGCTTATCAAGTTAGTTCTTATAAAAATGTTTATAAATATTATGTTAAAGTAGCGCTTAAATTAGAGACTTTATATGATTCAACTTTACAAGATTATGTTTATTATATAGTTACTATTAATGAAAATGAGTTAACCTTTGCTATTGAACCTATCTCTAGTAATATATATAATGATAAAATAAAAGGGGATGACTTATAATGGTAAAAAATGCTAAAATAATTATATTCATAATATTTGTATTGTTAATTGCTTTTTTAATCTTTAGAAACATAAGAGGAGTAGAGGAAGCTTCTAGGAATCTTCCTAGTAATGAACAGTTACAAGAATTTAGTAATGTCTCTCCTAAAAGTTCTGTTAATAGTTATGAAGTTAAAGATATTCCTGATAGGGAACTTGCTACTATATATTATAATCATTTTAAAGATTTAATTATTAATAATGAAGAAGAGGCTTATAAAAGACTTAGGAGTAAAGATGATACTACTTTGGCTAAATTTGAAGATTTAAAAAGTAGTTTAACTAGTAATTATTATGGTAATAAAGTAGAAAGTTATAGAATTTCTAAAAATAGTGAAAAGTCTATTTATAAAATTGTAAATAGTGATAAAAAGACAATTATATTTTATGTAGATGCTGTTTTTAAATATGAAGTGGATATTGTTTAGTTGATAGTAAAGGTGGTGGTATTATGCCAGAAGAAATAGAAAACTTGGAAGATGAAAATAATGTAAATGAACAGGGTAACTCTTCTTCTAAATCATCACCTAAGAATGCTACTAGTAAAGTAGCTAGTAATATTATAGATTTTAATAAATATAAAAGCAGAAAAAATAATAAGGCTAATATTAATCCTAATAAAAAGAATTCTAATAATAATATTAAATCAACTATACCTAATAGGGGAGGTAGTGTTTTAAATGGATTAAAGAATAAAGCTGGTAATGCAGTACTTAATAAAGTATCTAATGCTCATCCTGCTTTAAAAGCTTTAAGTGTTCTTAATAATCTTAATAATGCTAGAAAAAATAGGAAAGCAGTAAAGGATTCAAATGCTGAAAATGCTAATGCTAGTAGTGATGCTAGTGATAATGATATTACATCTACTAGCACAGAGGAAGGTGCGGAAAATAAATCTTTTAATCCTTTGAGTTCTATTTTGGGAAGTAAAAACGGGGTGTTAGGGGGGCTGAGGATATTTGGAAAACTTCCTATGCCAATAAAATTAGCTTTAGTTTTTGGCATTCCGTTACTTTGTTTGATAATTATTTTATTACCTGTTATTTTAATATTTGGTGTCTTTAGTCCTTTATTAGGTACTAGTGAAGCTTTTGGAAATCAGAATATTGGTGGTGGTAGTGGTAATATTAATTATGGAGATTATGTTTTATCGTCTGATGGTCATGAGATATTACATCAACCTCTTGATGAGTTTTTATCTTCAAAAGGTACTAGTTTAGAAGCATTTAATAATTTAATAGCTTCTAATGTAGAGGAGAATGGTTATGGTACTCGTGCTGGTGTTGTAACTGCAGCGGTTACCTTAATTGCAGAACTTGGAAATAATTATAATGTTAAAGTCCCTTATTTCTGGGGAGGTGGACATGGTATTATGGCTACTGGTGCTGAAGGTAATTGGGGAAGTACACAGTGTCATACTTATGCTAATGGTCAGTCTTATAATTATTGTGGTTTGGATTGTTCTGGTTTTGTAACTTGGGCTATTTATAATGGTGGATTTAGTATTACACCTTTAGTTACTGGTGGTTTTCAAAGTTTACCTGGTGCAGAAAAAGTCTCTTTAACAAATAGTGCAGTTTTACAACCAGGTGATTTGTTAGAATCTAGTGGTCATGTAATTTTAATTGTTGATGTTGATGATAATAATTATATCTGTGCTGAAGCGGCTGGAAATGAAACAGGAGTATTATTCTCTACTCATCCTTTCAATGCTTCAGGATATTGGGGAGTTAATATGGAAGGATTCTATAATACACGTGCAAGGAGCTAAAATATGAAAAGTAAGTGTTTGATATTAGTATTTTTAATTTTTATGATGTGTGGTTGTACTGCTGAAGTTAATCTTGATATAAGTGATAATAAAATAAAAGAAAGTGTAGATATTACTTTTTATCAAAATGCCCTTTATCCTAAGGATATTATAAAGTCATCTTTTAGAAATTATATTCCCGTGTATGCAAGAAATTTAATTGTTGATACTATGCCTGATGAGCCTTTAGAGGGGATTGATTACTATACAAAAAAAGAAACAGATTTAGGTAATGGGTATAAATTTAATTATAGTTATGATTTTAATATAAATGAATATAAGAATGCTAGAACAGTTAAGGATGGTTTTAGATCTTATAATATTTCTTTTAATCGAGATGATCATACTATAGCTTTATTTGCTGAAGGTACTTTATTATACTTTAATGAATATCCAGAATTAGAAGAAGTTAAATTAAATATTAAAACAGATTATTTAGTTAGAGAAAATAATGCTGATGAAGTAAATGGTAATGTTTATACTTGGATATTAGAAAAAGATGATTCTAATACTATTAATATGTTAATAGATACTAGTGATGTTGTTAAAAAGGTAGATAATACTAATATAATTATTATTGGTTCTATAATAGTTGTGATAATTTTTATATTTTTGCTGTTAGTGTTAAAAAACATAAAAAATAATAAAATATAATAAAAAATTTGTTTTCAAATTAGTAAAATGCTGGTATAATAAGCGTTGAAATGAGGGGATTATTATGAAGTTAAAGTTTAGAGCGGATAAAGATGATGTGATGATTTTTATAGTCTTTGCTATCTTTTTACTTTATATTGTAGCGATAGGTATTGTTAATTTACATTCTTTTGCTACTGAAGGATATTTTAGTGGTCTTAATCCTTTACCTGCGTTTACACCTAAATTTTTATGGATGACTTTACTTATTTATTTTTTAGCTTTAGTGGGTATGCTTGTTAGTGTTAAATCATATTTTTTTGAAATGGAAAAGGGAATTGGTTTTACAACTGAAAAGAAAGATAAAGGTTATTCTAGATGGGCTAAAGATAAAGAGATTAAAGCTGAAGAAGATGTTGTTATGGTTACTCCAGGGCAAGAGTATAGTAATGCAGCTGGTGTTCCTTTAATTTTAAATGATAAGGAAGCATGGGTTGATAATGGAGAATATCATACTTTAGTTATTGGTTCTACTGGTTCAGGTAAAACGCAAACTGTTATTAAACCTACTGTTAAATTACTTGCCAAAGCAGGAGAATCTATGATTATTACTGACCCTAAGGGTGAGATTTATGAAGCGACTGCTAATATGCTTCGTGATAAAGGGTATGACGTACAAATACTTAACTTTCGTGATCCACAAAATGGTAGTAGTTGGAATCCATTATCACTTCCTTATAGAATGTATAAAAGTGGTAATCAAGATAAAGCGATTGAGTTACTAGATGACCTTGCTTTAAATATTTTATATGATGAATCTAGTAATAATAGTGATCCGTTCTGGGAGAAGACTTCAGCTGACTACTTTTCTGGTGTTGCTTTAGGGCTTTTTGAAGATGCTAAAGAAGATGAAATTAATATTAATAGTATTAGTTTAATGACTACAGTAGGAGAAGAGAAATTTGGGGGATCTACTTATATTAAAGAATACTTTTCGTTTAAAGATCCTGCTAGTGCATCTGTAATTAATGCTTCTAGTACTATTAATGCACCAACAGACACCAAAGGTTCTATTTTATCAGTATTTAGACAAAAGATTAAGTTATTTGCATCTCGTGAAAACTTATCAGAAATGCTTAGTCATAGTGATATAGAACTAGCTGATATTGGAAGACGTAAAACTGCTTTATTTATAGTTGTTCAAGATGAAAAGAAAACATATCATTCACTTGTTACAATACTTCTAAAACAATGTTATGAAACATTAATCGGTGTTGCTCAAGAAAATGGTGGAGAACTTCCTGTTAGAACTAATTTCTTACTTGATGAGTTTGCTAACATGCCACCACTTAAAGATGTTACTACTATGATTACGGCTGCTCGTTCAAGGCATATTAGATTTACAATGATTATTCAGAACTATGCACAGTTAAATCAAGTTTATGGTAAAGAGAATGCAGAGACTATTAGAGGTAACTGTGGTAATATTATATATTTGATTTCAGCAGAGTTAGCAGCTCTTGAAGAAATATCTAAGATGTGTGGTGAAGTTAAGTCTAAGTCAGATGATAAGACTGCCTCAACGCCTCTTGTTACAGTATCTGATTTACAGAGAATGAAACAGTTTGAAGTTATTATTTTAAGAATGAGAATGCAGCCATTTAAGACTAAGTTTACCCCTGATTTTAAACTTGATTGGGGTAAGACTTATCCTAAGGCAGCATATCCTGAAAGAGAAAAACTTGCAGTTCATACTTTTGATATAAAGACATTTGTAAAAGAAAAGAAAAAAGAGAAGCTACTTGAGATGATGAATAGTTCTAATCCAAATGGAGAAGGAGGAAGTACTCCACCTGGATTTGTACCACCTAATTTGTTTGGAATAGGAGCAGGAGCTAATAATAATCCTATGGGTGGAGGTATATCTAATCCTATAGGAATGCCTAGACCAAATAATACAATGAATAATAATCAGATGCCTCCTTTTATGAATCCTAATATGGAAAGTAATGCAGGACCTAAGAAACCTTCATTTGATGTAGATGAATTAGTTAAGAAAATAGATGCTAAAATTGCAGAACTTGAAAAAGAAGAGGCTATGAATAAACAGAAACAACAACAGAAGTTAGATGCACTTAAATCTAAAGAAGAAAAACCTGTTAAGGATGTTTCTCCAGTTAAAGAGGTTGTTAGTGAACCTGTACCTGAAGTTAAACCAGTGGTTAATGAACAACCTAAAAAAGAAGTTAATTTAAGTTTAGATGATGACGATGATGATGATTTCTTTGATGATTTCTTTGATGAATAATAAAAAAGTATTAGTTTTGAAAATTGATAGAAGTTTTCAATGCAAAATATTAAATTTAGTGGGCGAGTTTGTTAAATTCGCCTACTTTTTTTAGACAAATTTTTTAAATTTATGATTTTACACGTATATAATTCTATGTTAGATTTATCTCGTGTTAACACGGATAGTATCTAAATAGAAGTTAGTGAAAGGAAGTGATGGTTATAAATAAAATTATGGGAGGTATCGGTTATAGATTTAAATCTAAATCAAGATGTTCATTATGATTTAACAAGAAAAGCGATTAATTTTGATTTAGATACTAATAAACTAAAAGAAGTATATCCTAAAACTTATACTAATGCCTATTATGATATAAGGAGATATTTAGAAGATATAGGTTATCTACATAGACAAGGTTCAGGTTATATTTCTGTCTATGTTAAAACATTTGCAGAAGTAGAACAAGATTTGAAAGATTTAAGTAATATTTTAAGATGGTTAAAGTATTGTATTAAAAAAATAGATGCAACTAGTGTAGGTGATAGGTATGACATGGTAGAAGTTATTAAAGATTAAAAAATATTTGCAAATATAAAATTTAATTAGAATAAGGAGTTGATTAAAAATGATGATGGAAATATATTTTGATGAAGAAAAATGTAAAGAACATAATTATGATATTAATGAACGTTACCAGATTATAGATAAATTCTTTGAAGATAATAATGTAAAAAAAATAGATAAAGGTGTGTATTTAGGTACTAAAGATGATTTTGTAACTTTTTCAAAGGCCAATATAAATTTACCTAGGACAGAATGGTTTAGACAAATAATAGATAAGATGTATTGGCGAGTAGAAGGGTTGGCACCTGCTTATAGAGAAGACTGTATGCAAGCTTATTATAATTCTAGAAAGCATTTTTTAGAATTTGCTAAAAAAAGAAATATTAACGTAGAAGGTATTGATTAGTAATGATGATGGAAATATATTTTGATGAAGAAAAGTGTAAAGAGCATAATTATAATATTAATGAACGTTATCAGATTATAGATAAAATGTATTGGCGAGTAGAAGGTTTGAGCCCTCTTTATAGAGAAGACTGTATGCAAGCTTATTACAATTCAATTAAAACAGTGGTTTTGTTAAATGAAGATACTATGTAAAAAGAGAAATGTTAAGATGTGAGCTATCTTAAATTTCTCTTTTATTATTAAAATATTTTTGCATATTTTTAAATGTTAATATTGATAGTTGTTCAATTGTTTCAGTTAATAGTTTAATATCACCAATTTCTAGTGGATTATTTTTATAGTCTGTGCTGATATTAATATCTTCAAGCATTGCATAATAAGATAACTTTTGAGCCTCATTAATATTAACTGGTGGATAATTATTTCTTATCAATTCATAATTCATTATTAATCTTGCAACACGTCCGTTACCATCACTGAATGGATGAATGTTAGTAATGGCCATATGTAGCTTAACAGCTCGCTCAAATACTGTTAAGTCTTGCCAAGTAGTTTCATATTTTTCTTTTAGTTCATTCATTTTTTGGGGAACAAGAGAAGGTGTTGGGAAACTTATTTCTTCACCATTACTATTTATTAAGTAGTTTTCTACTGTTTTATAATTTCCAGCATCTTTAATTATATTATTACCAATAATTTTGTGTAAGTTTTTAATTATAGTTATAATATCAATGTCTTTATCTAATATTTCAAAAATATACTTAAAAGCATTTTGATGATTAATAGTTTCATTAATTTCTCTTTTTTTATTTTTATCTAGAACTTTTGTTAAATCATAAGTGTTACTTAATATTTCTTTAGTGTCATTTAAGGTAAGAGTAGTATTAGTACCTTCGATACGATTCGAATGAAAAGTAAATAAAATTCCAAAATGATTAATTAAATATTTATAGTATTCTTTTTTTACTGGCATACTGAAATTAGAAATTTTATTTTGTATTTTGGCTAAATCAAAAATTCTATCTAACATAATATTTCTCCTTTTCATATATTTTATCATAAAATAATATATTTTTAGAAAAAAAATAGAAATTTCAGTTGACAAATCGTTATCTTATTAATATAATGTTAATAACAAGTTTAATTACTTGCTTATTTCTTAACTTTTGATATTAATAAAAAGTTAATAAGAGGAGGGATGATTATGAAGGTTAAGAATTTTAAAGTCTATAAGAAAGCTTTAATTGTTGTTGATATGGTTAATGGCTTTGTTAAGGAAGGAATATTGCATGATAAATCTATCGCTAGAGTTATACCTAGGCAGATAGAACTTATTAAAGAATATCAGCAGGCTGGTGAGTTAGTTATCTATATTCAAGATACTCATACTAAAAAATCTACGGAACATAAGAGATTTAATGGTTGTCACTGTCTTGAAGGTAGTGGAGAAGAAGAGGTGATTGATGAGTTAAAACCTTTTACTATTTTAGATAATACTATATGTATACCTAAAAATAATACAAGTTTTATGGAGGCTCCTATTTTTAGATATGTGGTAGAGGAAGCCGAGAATGTAGAAGAGTATAATATAGTAGGATGTTGTACTGATATTTGTATATGTAATGGTCCTATGGGGCTTTCTTGTTATCTTGATCAACATAATAGGGATTGTATTGTAAGAGTACATCAAGATGCTGTGGCAACTTTTGCAGAAGAATCAAGACAAAATTATGTAGATGCAGCTTATCTACTTATGGAACAACAAGGGATTCAGTTAGTTAAAAATTTTAGGAATTGATATTAATATTTTGATAAAAAGAAAGGGATGGTTTAAATGAAAAAAGAAAATTTAACTTTATTAACTGATTTATATGAACTTACTATGATGAATGGATATTTTGATATGAGAAGGGATGAAAGAGTAGTATTTGATGTCTTTTATCGTAAGAATCCATCAGATGGAGGATATGCTATTGTAGCAGGGCTTGAACAGGTAATTGACTATATTAAAAATTTACACTTCGATAGGGATGATATAGAGTACTTAAGAGAATTAGAACTTTTTGATGAAGAGTTTTTAAAATATTTAGAAAACTTTAAATTCACTGGTAATATTTATGCTATTAAAGAAGGAACTGTTGTCTTTCCTATGGAGCCTTTATTAAAAGTAGAAGCGCCTATTATAGAAGCTCAACTTGTAGAGACAGCGATATTAAATATTATTAATCATCAAAGTTTAATTGCTACTAAAGCTTCCCGTGTATGTGAAGCGGCTAAAGGGGATGCTGTTATGGAGTTTGGACTTAGAAGGGCACAAGGACCTGATGCTGGTGTATATGGGGCAAGAGCTGCAGTTATTGGAGGATGTGCTTCAACTAGTAATGTTCTTGCTGGTAAAAAATTTGATATTAGTGTTGCTGGTACTCATGCTCACAGCTTTATTATGAGTTTTGATAGTGAATATGAGGCTTTTAAGAAATATGCAGAACTTTTTCCAAATAATGCAACTTTACTAGTAGATACTTATGATACAATAAATTCAGGTGTTCCTAATGCGATAAGAGTATTTAAAGAGTTAAAAGAACAAGGTAAGATGCCTAAAAAATATGGAATACGACTAGATAGTGGAGACTTAGCATATCTATCTAAAAAAGCTAGAACTATGTTAGATGAAGCAGGATTTCCTGATGCTAGTATTTGTGCTTCTAATGACTTAGATGAATATTTAATTGAAGATTTAAAAAAACAGGGAGCGAAAATAAATCTTTGGGGAGTTGGTACAAGCTTAATTACTTCAAAAGATTGTCCTAGCTTTGGAGGAGTTTATAAACTAGCTGCTATTAAAAAGTCTGGAGAAATTATTCCTAAGATTAAACTAAGTGAAGATACTGTTAAAATTACTAATCCGGGAGATAAACAAATATTTAGATTCTATGATAAAGAGACTGGCAAAATTAGAGGAGATATTATTGGTTTTACACATGAAGAGTATGATGAAAATAAAGAAGTAACATTATTTGATCCAATAGATACTTGGAAAAAGAAAGAATTAGAGAAAGGTACTTATACAGTTAGAGAATTGTTAGAACCAATATTTATAAATGGAGAATGTGTATATAAAAGTGATAGTGTAATGAATATTAGAGACTATTGTACTAAAGAGAAAGAAACATTAAGTGAAGAGAATAAAAGATTTGTAAATCCTCATCCTGTTCATGTTGATTTAAGTTATGAGTTGTGGGATTTAAAGAATGAAATGATAAATGGGGGAAGAGTAAAGAAAATAGGGGTAATGAATCATAATGCGTAAAGAAAAACTAGAAGAGTTAAATGATTATATAAAAGAGTTAAAGACAGTTAAAAAGACTTTGTTATCTAGTGAATATATTTATGATGATAAAAATATTAAAGCATCAAAAAAGAATTTATTACAATTTAAAAAGTATCTATTAAGTTTATTACAAAAAGATATGCCAATTAAACGTAAAGGATATATGGATGTCGAAAAATATATGGTGGAACTTGGTAATGGTATGGTTGTTCCAAGAGAAAAGATTATTAAAGGTGGTGGTGATAAATCCGCAGCGATTGTTATGCCAGTAACTAAAGATAATAATGTTGTTTTAGTAGTACAATCTAGAAGTAGTACAAAAGAATCTGTTTGTGTGGAATTTCCTGCAGGCTATATTGAAGATGGAGAAAGTAGTGAAAACTGTGCAGAAAGAGAGGTTGTAGAGGAAACAGGATATTTTCCAAAAGAAATGATTTATTTAGATAAATTTTATCAAGACCAATCTTGTGGTGTATGTGCTTACAATTATAGTTTTTTAGCTTTAGATTGTGAAAAGAAGTTTGAGCAAAATTTAGATGATAATGAAGCGATTCGCTATTTTGAATGTAGTGTTGATGAAGTTGTAGAATTAATGGAAAGAGGTTATATTACTGATATTCAAACGAAATATACTTTTAATTTAGCAAAGTCTTATGTATATCATTAAAAAAAATAAAAATAATAAAAAAGAGAAGGAGATTTTAAGAATGAAAGAATATGGATTTGTTAGAGTTGGTGCGATTGTTAATAAGTTAGTACTTGCTAGTCCTATAGAAAATGCTAAAGAAATAGTTAAAATGATTAGAAAAGCGGATAGTGAAGGGGTTTCAATTGTTACTACTCCTGAACTTTCTTTAACTGGTTATACTTGTGGTGATTTGTTCTTACAAGATAGTTTACTGGATCCTTTAGAAGATGCTTTAAGACTTATTCTTGATAAAACTAAAGATTTAGATATTATTTCTATTTTAGGAATGCCTATTAAATGTAATAATATGTTATTAAACTGTGCAGTTGTTATACAAAAAGGTGATATTTTGGGAATTGTTCCTAAAACTTATATTCCTAATTATAGCGAATTTTATGAGAAAAGATGGTTTTCAAGTAGTAAAGATTTAAAATCTGGAGAAGTTAAGTTACTAGAAAGAATCGTTCCTATTGGTTCTAATATTATATTTAAAGATAAAGAAAATGAAGATATTGCTTTTGCTATTGAAATATGTGAAGATTTATGGTCTATTATTTCTCCTAGTAATCATCATGCTTTAAATGGAGCATCTATTATCTTTAATCTTTCTAGTAGTAATGAAATTGTTGGTAAAGATAAGTATCGTAATAATTTAGTTAGTATCCAGTCATCTAAAACTAAATCTGCTTATATTTATGCAAGTAGTGGAATGATGGAATCTAGTTCTGATTTGGTATTTAGTGGTGCTTCTATGATTTATGAAAATGGGGTTAAACTTGCTTCTAATAAAAAGTTTGAGATTGAAAGTAATTTAATATATAGTGATATTGATGTAGATAGATTAGTTAATGAGAGAAGACGTAATAATAGTTATATGGAAGTATTTTTAGATGATGATGTTAGAGTAATAGAAGTTTTAGTTAAAGAAAATACTAATGAGCTTTCAAGACAATATAATAAGTATCCTTTTGTACCTAGTAATATTTTAGAAAGAAATGAGAGATGTGAAGAAATTATAGAAATACAAGCTTCTGCTCTTGCAAGACGTCTAATTCATTTAAATAATACAAAATGTGTAATAGGAATGTCTGGAGGACTTGATTCTACTCTTGCTTTTCTAATTATAGTTCGGGCTTTTCAAAAACTTAATCGTGATTATAAAGATATTATAGGTATTACTATGCCTGGTTTTGGTACTACTGATAGAACTTATCAAAATGCTATAAATTTAGTAAAAGAATATGGGGCGACTTTAAAAGAAATTAGTATAAAAGAGGCATGTCTATTGCATATGAAAGATATTGGTTTAGATGTTAATGATAGGAGTATTACTTATGAAAATATCCAAGCAAGGGAGAGAACGCAAATATTAATGGATGTTGCTAATATGGTAGGGGGTATTGTTATTGGAACAGGAGATCTATCAGAACTTGCTTTAGGTTGGTGTACTTATAATGGAGATCATATGAGTATGTATTCTGTTAATTCTTCTATTCCTAAAACTTTGGTTAGATATTTAGTAGAATATTTTATGAGTATTAGTGAAGGTATGAGAAAAGAAGTATTAAAAGATATATTAGATACTCCAATATCTCCAGAGTTACTTCCTCCAACCAAAGCTGGTAAAATTTTACAAACAACCGAGTCTTCTATTGGTCCTTATGTATTACATGACTTTTTCCTTTATCATCTTTTAAGATATGGAGCATCTTTTAAGAAAATATATTTTCTTGCTAAACTTACCTTTAAAAATGATTTTACAAGTGAAGAAATAAAAAAATGGTTAAAACTATTTGTTAAGCGTTTTTATACACAGCAATTTAAAAGAAATGCTATACCAGATGGAGTAAAGGTTGGTACAGTTTCTTTATCTCCAAGAGGAGATTTAAGAATGCCTAGTGATGCAAGTTATGAGAGTATTATAGAAGAGTTAGATAAAAATTCTTAATATATTTTTGTATAAACATCTTTATTTCTGTTAACACTATAAAAGAAATGGAGACGTGATAATACTATGACTAATAAAAAATATGATTATTTAGTAAAGAAACATACTCCTAAAGAGGATAAAGTAAAATATGCCCTTATTGCTTTTCTAGTAGGAGGACTTTTAGGATTATTAGGAGAAACTTTAATTAGAGTTTATATCATGCTTTTTGATATTTCTCGTAATGATGCTTCTACTTATATGATAGTAACATTTATCTTTTTTGCTTCCCTTTTCACAGCTTTAGGTTTCTTTGATAAGTGGGTTAGTAAAGCTAAGGCAGGATTATTAATCCCGATAACTGGTTTTGCTCATTCTATGACAAGTTCTGCTTTAGATTATAAGAATGAAGGTCCTATATATGGTGTTGGTAGTAATGTCTTTAAATTAGCAGGATCTGTTATCTTCTATGGTGTAGTTTCTGCTTGGTTCTTTGGTCTTGTTAGATATTTATGGGAGGTTTTAGTATGATACTAAATTTTAGAAATGTTTATTTAGATAATGCTAGTACAGTATGTGGCCCATATGAGGCGAAAGGACCTCTTTCTAAGAACTTTGATAAGAAATATACTGATGATTTATACTGTAAAGAAAGGTCCTTTGAAAAAGCTGAGATTAGGCTTCTTGAAGATAGTATTAAAATATTACTTAAGAAGACAAAACTAACTCCTAAAGATATAGATTTAGTTATATCAGGTGATCTTTTAAATCAAATTACCTCATCATGTTATGGAGCCTTAAACTTAAAAAGCCCTTTTCTTGGTATTTATACAGCATGTGCTACTAGTATTGAGGGAATGTTAATAGCATCTACTTTTATAGATAGTGGAAAAGTAAATAATGCTCTTATTTCTTGTTCATCTCATAATATGTCAAGTGAGAAACAATTTAGAAACCCTACTGAATATGGTTCTCCTAAACCAATGACGGCAACTTTTACAGCGACTGGTGGGGCAAGTGTTCTTCTATCTAATAAACCAAGTAAGATAAGAGTTGTTAATGGACTTATTGGAACTATTGTAGATTATAATCAAAAAGATGCTTTTAATATGGGAGCTGCTATGGCAGGTGCTGCTGCTGATACTCTTTATAAATACTTAAGTGAAACTAATACTAAAGCAAGTGATTATGATTTAATATTAACTGGTGATTTAGGAAAGTATGGTAAAGAAATTTTAAAAGAGTTAATGCTTAGTGAATATAATATAGATTTATCTAAAAATTATAATGATTGTGGTACGATGTTATATGATTTAGAAAAACAAAAAGAAGTAATGGCAGGAGGTAGTGGCCCTGTATGTTCAGCTTTAGTTAATTATAGTACTATCATAAAAGGTCTTATGAAAAATAAATATAAAAAAGTATTATTAATTGCAACAGGAGCTTTATTTTCTCCTACTATGCTATTTCAAAAGATGAATATCTTATCTATTGCAAATCTTATATGTTTGGAGGCGATATAGATGTATTTTATAAATTCATTTCTTTTCTGTGGACTTGTTTGTTTAATAGCAGAGTTAATTTTAGATAATACAAAATTAACTCCAGGACATATAACAGCAATGTTTGTAGTAATAGGAGCAGGACTTGATGCTTTTGGAATTTATGACTTTTTTATCGCTAAAGTAGGAGGAGGAGCTCTTTTACCTATTACAAGTTTTGGTCACTCTTTAATCCATGGAGCCTTATTAGCAGCAGAATCACAGGGTATAATTGGTCTTTTGATGGGGATGTTTGATTTGACTGCAACAGGTATAACGGCAGCGATTATCTTTACCTTTGTCTTTACTTTAATTTTTAAAGCAAAAGATTAGTTTTCGTAAATAATAATAGTAGGAGGTGTATGATGAAACTTCTTTTGATACTATTATTATTTTTTTCTTGTTTAAATGTTTCGGCAAAAACTATTGTTACTCCTTATTTAAAGGTGGGAGAAGTTTCTTCTAATTATCAAGTTAAGGATAATGAAAAAATAGAAGAAGTTACTTATTATAAACAAGAAAAAATTAATAAAGATTTTAAATATTTAGAAAGTGCTACTAAAGAATATACTATTAAAAGTAATGAAGTAAAATATGGTGAGTATAGTAATTATCAAAAAAAGAGGCTTGATAATAAAAATCTAGATGAAGATATTAAGAAGGTATATTATTATCAAGATTTAAAAAGAATAGATAATTTAACTATTAAGAACATTGATAAACTTCTTATTACTAAGATAACTTTAAAGTATAAAGATAATATTATTTATCAGTCTAGTGATTTAAAAAAAGAATATAAAATTAATCTACCTAAGAAATATAGTCCTATTTATTTAACTTTAGACATAACTTGTTTTTTAAATCAAGGAGATATGAGGGGAAGCTTTTTAATAGAAAGTGATAACTATGTAAATAATGAGATTAAAGTTATTAATAAGGGCTTTAATAATTTAAATATTAAATTAATTAATTGTTTAGAAAGAACTCTTTATGATAAAGAAATTAAGACTACTAATGATATAGATGATAAATTTTATATAAATGTTATTTCTAAAGAAACAATGTATCGTTATCGAAAAAAGTACTATAAGTATTATAAAGATGAATCAAAGATAGATGATAAAGTATTAGCTGGTTATAAAGTTGTTAGTACCTTTAATAAGTATTATCTTTATCGTAAAGAGATAATAGAAGTTTATGATAATATAATTCTTAATAATTATTTAGACTTAGATAAAGTAATTAAAACTAGTACTATTCCTCTTAGTAAATTAGAATTTAACTATGATAATAATTGTGGATCTACAGTTTTATCTATTAAATATAAAGATTTTAAAGTAGATATAGATGTTATTTTTAATTGTGAAGATTATCCTAAAAGCAAAGTAAAACTGGGTAAAACAAAATCTCTTAAAAGAGAATTATTTGCTATTTTGTTTAAGACAATTTTCTTAAAAAAATTGTAGGTTGAAATTAATAACTAGTTATGTCGAAGTCCTTGTTTGTTAAGTTAAATTTATTTATTATTAAGGCAAATAGAAAGGATATGTTTTTATGCAAGAAGAAGCCTTAAAGTATATTGGTCTTGTTAGAAGTATTACTAGTAAGTATAGTTTTAGGAGTGATTATGATGATTTGTTTCAAGCAGGAATGTTAGGATTACAGACAGCATTACAAAAGTATGATAGTAGTAAAGAAACGGACTTTGCAGATTATGCTTATCTATGGATAAAAGGAGAAGTGTTGAAAGCTGTTAATAATGATTATCAAGTTCATATTCCTAATGATATTTATAAACTTAGTAAAGATATTAAAGAGACAAGAGAATACTTATCACAAAATTTAGGAAGAGAGCCTACTACTTCTGAAATAGCTTATTTTTTAGGACTTAGTGAAGAAAAGGTAGTTAGTGTTATGAATGCTATTAAGTCTCCCTATAGTTTAGATAATAATTACTTGGATGATGATTATAACCTATATAATAAAATCGCTCTAATAGAAAAGGGTTATGATGTAGGTGTTCTTGATCTAAAAGAAGCGATTATGGGACTTGAGGAAAGTGAAAGAGTCCTAATAACTTCAAGATATTATCAAGATATGACACAAAAAGAAACAGCTGAGTCTCTTGGTTTATCTCAAGTTCAAGTAAGTAGAAAAGAAAGTAGGATATTAGAAAAGCTAAAGAGTAAAGTTGCCTAAAATGGGTTACTTACTTTTTTCTTTTATTTTCTTATAAATATAAGTAATGATTAAGATGCCTAATAATATATAGATAGGTATCTTTAATTTTTTTACAAAGTTATCTAAAATAATCCAGTTATTACCTAAAGCATATCCTACATAGACAAAGGCAAAGGTCCAAGGAATACTACCTAATGTGGTATAAATAACAAACTTTAAAAATGGTACTTTACTTACTCCCATAGGTAGAGAGATAAGCGTTCTAATAATAGGAAAGTTTCTTCCTATAAAAGCAGCCCAGGGTCCATATTTATTAAACCATTTATCACATTTATCTATATCTTCTTCTTTCATAAAGAAAAACTTACCATAAGTCTTTATAAATGGTCTTCCACCAAAGTATCCAAAAGCATAAATAATAATAGCACAAAATACACTGCCAAGTACTCCTATTAATAAAGCCATAGAAAAAGAGAAGAAGCCTCTACCTGCAAGAATACCTGCTGTTGCAAGTATAAGTTCACTTGGAATAATAATTATAACTGCTTCTAGTACCATTCCAATAAACATGCCTAGATATCCTAAATTAGTCATTAAAGAAGTAATATAAGAATCCATTTTATCACCTTTAATTAAATATATGTAAAAAAATGATTGTTTATCTCTTAAATATTACGTATAATTTTAGTAAATAATAATAGGGGAGATAGTGATATTATGAAGATTAAACCTATTAGAGTCTTAATTATTGTAACTATATTTATTAGTTTAATAAGTATAATTAGTGGTATTTATATTTATAGTGATATGAAAGAAAGAAAAGAAGCATCTTTAGATGTTATAAGAGTTAGAAATTCTTTAAATGAAAAGGAAGAGGCTTTAATTAAAATAAAATCTAATTATGGAAGTGCTGTTAAGACTACTAAAGATACTAAACTTTTTATAAATGAAGATGGTAAGTATAAAGATGTTGGTAGTATAAATAAAGATGTTATTTTAGAACTTGAATCAATAGATGATATTGGTTTAGATAATAAATGCTTTAAGTTAGTAGATAGTGATTATTATGTGTCTTATAAAGATGTAATACCTACTACTGATACTATTAATAAAAGATACCTTAATTATATAGAGTTTCCATTAGAAGTTACTGCCAAAGAAAAGGCTGTTTATTATGATGAAAATTTTAATGAAGTTTTTGTAATAAAAAATCCTGTGACTGCTAAAGTCATAGTTAATTTTGATGATTATTATGGTATTTCTTTATTATCAAGATTAGTCTATGTCAAAAAAGAAGATGTTAATAATGTAGTAGAGGTAGATAGTAGTGAAGATATGGCAGAGTCTGTTCCTGCAATACTTTATCATTTTATCTATTTAGGTGGTGATACTAGTTGTGGAGATATTATTTGTCATAGTGAAGAACAGATAGACTCTCATTTTAAGTTTCTTGCTGACAATAACGTTTTTACCTTAAATACAAGTGAAGTACTAAGCTTTATTAAGGGTGAGATTAATCTTCCTAAGAAGTCTATTTTAATTACTATTGATGATGGGGCAAGAGCAGAGAACTTTATCCCTTTTCTAGAAAAATATGGTTTAAATGCAACATTATTTTTGGTTAGTTCTTGGTATCCTGTTAGTAAATTTTCATCTCCTTACTTGGAGATAGCCAGTCATACTCATAATATGCATACGACTGGTGTTTGCCCTACTGGTCAAGGTGGTGGGATTAACTGTTTACCTGAAAGTGAAATCTTAAACGATTTAAAACTTAGTAGAGAAACTTTAAATAATACTAAAGCCTTTTGTTTTCCTTTTTATGAGTACAGTAATTATTCTATTAATTTAGTAAAAGAAGCAGGGTTTGAAATGGCTTTTATTGGAGGCTCTACCAAAATAAAAAAGGGTATAGACCCTTATAAAATACCAAGGTATCCTATTTTAAGTAGTTTTGGTGTAGATTATATAAGTAATTTAGTATTAGGTTAATATTTACGAAAACTCGTAACTAATTTATTACATATTTTTCTTGTTATGCAGAAATTAATGTGATACTATATTTGTAGGAACATTTATGTGGGTGTCGCCTCCTATTCTATAGGAAAGGAGGACGCAAAAGTGAAGATGAAAACTTTTATATTAAAGCTTTTAAAGTCTGTCGCTTTGGTTGTTATAAGTCTTGCTTTATTAATCGTGGCTATAAAAATATAAGACACTCCGCATAAGAGTGTCGTTTTCAATATTTATGAGGTGACATTCGAGTGTCAAAATAAATGTTCCTCATTTTTTTATTTTATGTAAATTTCTTTTACATATTCATAGTATCATAAATATTAACTTTTGTCAAAAATTTAACTTAACTTTATTACTTTATTATTTTTTCTAGTATTAGATTAATAATTATTATATAATAAGGACATAGGGAGGTTTAAGATTTATGAAAACATTAGATGACTTTGTAATAAACGATTCTGATTATTATAAAGATACGTTTGAAGAATTAAGAAAAGAATATTTTAAATTAAAAAATGATATAGAGGATTTAAAGAAAGAAAAAGTAGAGTTATTAAAAAAGGAGGTTCCTGATTCTGAACTAAGTTTACATGATAAGCTATATTTAGTGGAATTATTAGAGTTAGATAAAAATAGAAAAGGGAAAAATCCTTATGAAATTCAAGATATAATATATAAACTTTATAATGCATTTCCTGTTTTAAAAGAATACGCTGATATAAATGATTTAATAGATGAGAAGGAAAGAAGAATACGTGATATACTATTTGAAAAGATAACTTTTGATATAAGAGATGAGAATGGATATAAAAGGTTTTGCGAACATCAACTTGTACTAGTAGATAATAATTTAAAATGTGTATGTTGTGGTTTTTCTACTGAAGATTACAATTTAACAGAACAAGATTTAGAATTGTTAGTAGAATCTGCAAGAAGACGAGGAATAATTTTTAATGATGTAACAAAAGAAGATTTACCACTTTTAACAATTTTAAAGAATGAAAGAGAAAAATATAAAGAACAAAGAACACCTATTGAAGATTTTGAAGAAAATTGGGAGATGGGTAAAGGTGATTATGCAGAAGAGTTATTTTTAGATGATGAGCAAGAATTATTTAATATTAATTTGCAAGTTAGAAGAGCTCATATGTTAGATAAAGGTGTTTTAGAAGAAGGAAATACTAGAGTTTCTAATCCTAAATATTTAAATAAAGAAAAACGTGATAAATTATTATCTAAATTATTTGAAGATTATAAAAAACTTGAAGCTAGTGATACAAGATTTAAAGAATTATTAATGGAAGAAATTTTGACTGCTAATTATGAAATTTTAATTTTATCAGGTGAAAGAATACCTAATTTAGTAGAGAATGCTAATACTGAACAAGCACTAATAGCTCTATCTAAAGCAGTTTACAATATGTATAGAGATGATATAAGAGAAAGTAGAGATTATTTTGAAAATGAAAAAGATGCAGTTTTTTATGATTGTCTAACTGCTAATCAAAAGGTTAATAAAAAAATAATAGAGATGAAAGGTATAAAATCTATTAGCATATAATATTTGCGAAAACCCGTACTATGAAAGATACGGGTTTTAAGTTATTCTATATATAAATACATTTATTTGAAGTTAGATGTTTCATTTTTTATATATGAAGAATTTCTTTATATAGATGTTGTAATATAATTATAGTGTAGATTATATAAGTAATTTAGTATTAGGTTAATATTTACGAAAATTCGTAACTAATTTATTACATATTTTTCTTGTTATGCAGAAATTAATGTGATACTATATTTGTAGGAACATTTATGTGGGTGTCGCCTCCTATTCTATAGGAAAGGAGGAAAAGGCATGAAGACAAAGACTTTTATTATAAAAGAGCTAAAGCTCATACCTGTTATTTTATTTAGTCTTGCTTTCTTAGTTCTAACCTTCAAAATAAAATAGACACTCATCAATAGCATTGAGAGTGCTTTAACCAATTAAAACATTGGAGGGACATTCACGTGCAAAAATAAATGTTCCTCATTTTATTTTATGCAAATTTCTTTGACATATTCATAGTATCATAAATATTAACTTTTGTCAAAATTTAAATTAACATTTTCTAAATAGATAGATAAAAAAATAAATTTATTATATAATTAAATTAGAACTATAGAAAAGAGTGATGATAATATATGAAGAAAATAATGGATGGAAATGAAGCTTGTAGTTATGTTTCATATAATTTTACAGAAGTTGCAGGTATTTATCCAATAACTCCTGCATCTCCTATGGCAGAACTTACTGATAAATGGGCAAATGAGGGGAAGTTTAATTACTTTAATCAACCAGTTAAAGTAGTAGAAATGGAAAGTGAAGCAGGGGCTGCTGGTATGGTTCATGGTTCTCTTCAAGCAGGATGTTTAACTACTACTTATACTGCTAGTCAAGGTCTTTTATTAATGATACCTAATATGTATAAAATAGCAGGACAATTACTTCCTTGTGTTATTAATGTCGCTGCAAGAAGTCTTGCAACTCATGCTTTATCAATTTTTGGTGATCATCAAGATGTTTATGCTGCTAGAAGTACAGGTTTTGCAATACTTGCTTCTTCATCTGTTCAAGAAGTAATGGATTTAACTGGAGTTGCTCATCTTTCTGCTATTAAAGGTAGAGTTCCTTTTATGAACTTCTTTGATGGTTTTAGAACAAGCCACGAATTACAAAAAATAGATGTTATTGATACTGATAAATTAAAAAAACTAATTGATAAGAAGGCTCTTGATGCCTTTCGTAAGAGAAGTCTTCATCCAGATAATCCTGTAACTAGAGGTACTAGTGAAAATGATGATATCTATTTCCAAGCGACAGAAGTTAGAAATAAATACTATTTAGAACTACCTGATATTGTTAACGAGTATATGCAAGAAATTAATAAAATAACAGGAAGAAACTATGCACCATTTAACTATTATGGAAGAAGAGATGCTACTAAAGTAATTGTTGCCATGGGTAGTGTTTGTGAGACTATTAAAGAGGTAGTAGATTACTTAAATGACAATGGAGAGAAAGTTGGAGTAGTTGAAGTACATTTATATAGACCTTTTTCAAGAGAATATTTCTTAAAGAGTATTCCTAAGACTGTTAAAATGATTGCAGTATTAGATAGAACTAAGGAAGCAGGAAGTACTGGTGAACCATTATTTTTAGATGTAGATAATATTATTAAATCATTAGGTAGTGATATTAAAGTAGTAGGTGGTAGGTATGGACTATCTAGTAAAGATACTAATCCTGCCATGATAAAAGCGATATATGATGATTTAGAGACTATTAACCATAACTTTACTGTTGGAATTGATGATGATGTTACTAATTTAAGTATTCCTTATGATAAAGATTTTAATTTACCTCATAGGGGACAGACATCATTCCTTGTTTATGGTTATGGTAGTGATGGAATGGTTTCAGCTTGTAAAGATTTAATGAAAATAACAGGAGATGCTACTGATGCTTATGTTCAAGGATATTTCCAATATGATTCTAAAAAATCAGGTGGCGTTACATTAAGTCATTTAAGATTTTCAAAGACTCCTATTAGATCTACTTATTATGTAGGAAAAGCAAAGTTATTAGTTTGTACTCAAGATGCTTATCTTACTAAGTTTAGATTTATTAATAAAATAAAAAAGAATGGAGTGTTCCTTCTTAATAGTAGTAAAACTGATGATGAGATTATCTCTATGATAAGTGGTGAAGATAAGAAATATATTTTAGATAATAATATTAAAGTTTATGTAACTAATGCTCATAAAGTTGCTAAGAAAGAAGGACTTGGTAATAAAATAAGTGCAATTATGGAAGCTTTAATCTTTAAATTTGGTCATATTCTTGATAGTGATTATGCTATTAAAAGACTGAAAGATAATCTTGATAGTAGATTTAAACTTAAAGGAAATAATCTAGCTGAAAAAAATAAAAATGCTGTTGATAATGCTATTAATACAACTCATTTACTTAAGATAGATGAAAATAGTGATGACTATGTAAAGGTGAGTGAAGTTAGTTCTAGTCTATTTGATATAATCGATAAACGTGAGGGAGACAGCTTACCTGTTAGTGCTTTCTTAGATAGACCTGATGGTACTGTTGATGGAGGACTTTCACGTCTTGAAAAACGTGATATAAGTGAAGTTGTACCTAAATATAAAAGTGAAAACTGTATTAGTTGTAACTTATGTTCTCTAGTTTGTCCTCATGCTGTTATTAGACCAATGTTATTAGATGAAGAAGAAGTAGAGAAAGCTCCTAATAGTTTAAATGATAAACTGCTTGATAGTCATTTAAAAGATAACTTAAAATTTACTATTGCTGTTAGTTATAAAGATTGTACTGGTTGTGGATTATGTGCTAATATTTGTCCTGGTAAGAAGGGTGTTAAAGCCCTTGAGATGGTAAGGAAAGAAAGTGTTGTTAATGATGTTGCTTTAAAAGAGACTGAATACTTATTTAATGAAGTAACTGAAAAAGATGTAATGAGTGTTAGTACTGTTAAAGGTAGTCAGTTTAAGAGGCCTAGATTTGAATTTAGTGGGGCTTGTGCTGGTTGTGGTGAAACTCCATACCTTAAATTATTAACACAATTATTTGGAGATAGGCTTGTAATTGCAAATGCAACAGGATGTTCATCAATATATGGTGCATCTAGTCCATCTACTCCTTATAGTGTTCCATGGGCTAATTCTTTATTTGAAGATAATGCAGAGTTTGGTTTTGGTATGAAAATAGCTGATGAAGTAAAGAAACAACAGTTAAAGAATATAATAAATGAAAATATTTCTAAAGTAGATGAAGAAGAAAAAGATATCTATTTAGACTATGTTAATGATATTAATGTCGATACTGCTAAAGCTTTACTTTCTGTTATTCCTCATACTAAGATTAAGCCTTTAAAATCTCTAAAGAAATATATTATGCCTATTTCTTTATGGGCTGTTGGTGGAGATGGTTGGGCTTATGATATAGGCTATAACGGAATAGACCATGTTCTAAATAGTGGAGAAAATGTTAATATCTTAGTTCTTGATACAGAAGTTTATTCTAATACAGGTGGTCAGGCAAGTAAATCTAGTAGAGCCGGTGCTGTTGCAAAGTTTGCTTCTTCTGGTAAAAAGACTGCTAAGAAAGATCTTTTGAAGATCGCTTTAACTAATCCTGATGTTTATGTAGGAGCAATATCACTTGGTGCTAACCCTGCCGCTACTGTTAAAGTAATGTTAGAAGCTGAAAAATATAATGGACCAAGTATAATAGTGGCATATTCTCCTTGTATCGCTTGGGGTATCTTAAAAGGAATGAGTAACTCTATTGATGAAGAGAAAAAGGCTATGCTTAGTGGATATTTCCCAATATTCCATTATAATCCAGATACTAAAGAGTTTAAGATGGATGGAAAGAGTGACTTTAATAAATATCAAGAGTACTTAACAGGAGAAGATAGATATAAATCATTAAAAATTATAAACAGTGATGAAGCAGATGATTTACTTCTTGAGAATGAAAACAATGCTAAAGAAAGTTATGAATATTATGAAAGTTTAACTAATAAAAATAAGGAGTAATTATGAAAGAGTTAGTATACCCTAATCATTTAGGAATTATTATGGATGGTAATGGTAGATGGGCGAAGGAGCGAGGCCTAAATAGAAGTGTAGGTCATAAAGCAGGTGCTGATAATCTTATTAATATTCTTGATTATATTTATAATAATACTTCTATAAAAGTAGTATCTTTGTATGCCTTTTCTGCTGAAAACTTAAAAAGAGAAAAAAGTGAAGTTGACTATTTAATGAAACTATTTGTAACATTATTTAATAATAAATTAGAGTCTATTAAGAAGAATAATGTTAAAGTAGTATTTTCGGGAAGAAGAGAAAATCTTCCTAATAGTGTACTTAAAGCAATGGATAAGACAACTAATGATACTAAAGATAACACTAAAGGAATATTAAATATTTGTCTTAATTATGGTGGTGATTATGAAATAGTTGATATGACTAAGAAAATTGCTAGACAAGTATTAGATGGTTCTTTAAATATAGAAGATATTACTAAAGAAGTTGTAAGTAGAAATTTATATCAAGATTTACCACCACTTGATTTTGTTATTAGAACAAGTGGAGAGAAAAGAATTAGTAATTTCATGATATATCAATCAAGTTATGCTGAATATGATTTTCCTAATACCTATTTTCCAGATTTTGATAGTAAATGTTTAGAAGAGTCTTTAGATAATTATAGAAAACGTGATAGAAGATTTGGAAATGCTTGATTTTATGTTATATAAATTAGATAATTATAAGTTATATATTTGACACAAAAATGCCTTTTTGATATAATACAGATACTTTAACAAGGGGGAAAATTAATATGTTTAAAGGAAAACTAAAGAAGAAAGAATTAGAGAGAATGAAGAAGAAGTAAAGATTACTAATTTAGAAATTTATAAAAAAGATGTTTTTAAAAATAATATAGCCTGGGATATTAAAACAGCATTAACTATAACTGCTATACCACTTAGTCTAACAGTTGCAAAAGAAGTTTTTGGTATTGATTTTAAAATTAATGATATAGGTTGGTATGCAGATTTCATTAATACTATATTTGAGCCTTTATCTTCATGGCGTACTACTGTTGTTTGTGGTGCTGTAACAACTATTGCTGGAATAATAGGAGCTTTTCCTGATACTGCAAGATTAGTAGACAAAAAAGAAAAACAAATGTATTTTGTGGAGCATAAAAATGAAATAAAAGAAGGTTTAAAAGATATAACTATATAGATGTAGAAAATTTTAGCCATGAACAATTAGAAGACTATGCTAATAGGGGAAAAAGTAAAGTATTAAGATAATACTTAGTACTTTTTTCCTTTAAAAGCAATTAAAATTAACTATTATATTTGTATGACTTATGATATTATATATTTAACAAATTAATATAGGGAAGTGATACCATGAACGAGAAAACTTATAATGAAGTGCTTGATGAGAAAAGTCCTAAGGTTAAACAGTTATATTGGAACATAGCCTTTGGATTACAGGATGTTGATAGATTAAAACCATCTAAATATATGGTAGAATTAACTAATGAGCATATTGGTGGTAATAAGACATATAAAGAAGTTAAAGATAATATAACATCATACTATTCTAAAGAAAACAATGTATCTAATAGTGAAAAAGAAGCTGATGAAGTATCGCTTGCTATCTATGAGATACTAAGTGATAAAGCTTTTAGATTTGATTATCTAACCTATAAAAACTATCATAAAAGATTATTTCAAAATCTTAATAAAGAAATATATCATCCAGGAGAATTTAGAACTTATAATATTACTAAAGATGAAGAAATACTAGATAATGATACAGTAAGTTATCAGTCTTATGATTTAATAGAAGAGTCTTTAAAGTATGATTTTGAAGAAGAGAAAAATATTGATTATATTAATATGAGTGAAAGTGAATTAGTTAATAGAATAGCAGAGTTTACCTCAAGAATTTGGCAAGTACATCCATTTAGAGAAGGAAATACTAGAACAACTGCTATCTTTATTCAAAAATATTTAATAAGTATGAGTTTTAATGTCAATAATGAACTATTTAAAGATAATTCTCTATATTTTAGAAATGCTTTAGTAAGAGCTAATTATATAAATTATAATAAAGGTATTAAAGAAGATAAGAGTTATTTAGTTATGTTTTTTGAAAACTTATTACTAGGTAAAAATAATGAATTAGATAATAATAAGTTACATATTTAATAAAGGAGAATATTAATGAAAACTAAAGAAGAAAAAATAAAAGAATTAGAAGATAAAGTAAGAGTTACAGATTTAACAGTATATGAAAAAGAAACATTTAAAAAGTCGTTAGTAAAAGGAACTATTTCTGGAATGGTAACTTTTGCAATTCCTGTAAGTGTTTCTGTAGCGAGTAATGTGTTTGGAATAACTCTTAATTTAAATGACAGTAATATATTAAGTATGTTATATGAATGCCTATCTTATTTACCTGTTTCTGTTACTTTAGGTACAATAGGAGGTGTATTGCAAGAGGCATGGCATCTTCTTTATGCTGATCTCGATATACAAGAGATGAGAAAATTAAAGTATTTTATAGAAAATAAAGAAGATATAACTAAAGTAGCAGATATGAATATTTTGGATGTAAAATATAGTACATCTTCTATGGATTTGAAAGATTATGCTAATAAAGGTAGAAGTAAAGTATTAAGAAATAACTCTTAGTACTTTTTTCTTGTCTAAACCATTAATATCTTGTATGATATAAATGTATTTAAATATCAATAGAAAGACAGTGATGTTTATGGAACTATTAGTACCAGCAGGAGATATAAATTCATTTTATGCAGCATTAAATAATGGAGCTGATGCTATATATTTATCAGGTAAAATGTTTGGAGCAAGAAGTTATGCTAAGAACTTTACTGATGATGAATTAAAAACAGTCTTGAAGTTAGGAAAAATCTATGGTGTTAAGATTTATGTAACAATGAATACTTTAGTAAAGGAAAATGAAGTAGAAGGTTTTCTTAAAGAAGTAGAGTTTTTATATAGTTTAGGAGTAGATGCTATTCTTATGCAAGACTTTGGTATGATATCTTTATGTTTGGAAAAGTATCCTAATCTTACAATTCATGCTTCAACTCAAGTTAATAGTAGTAGTTATGAGACTATTAAACTTTTATATGAAATGGGAGTAAAACGAGTAGTACTTCCAAGAGAAATGAGTGTTGATGAGATTAAGAAAATAGATATTCCTATAGAACTTGAAGTCTTTATTCATGGTGCCTTATGTGTAAGTTATTCTGGTAATTGCCTCTTTAGTTCTATGTTAGGAGGAAGAAGTGGTAATAGAGGAGAATGTGTTGGTAGTTGTAGATTACCTTATAAATTATATAAAGATAAAACTCTAATAGATGAAGGATACCTTTTATCAATGAAAGAGTTAAATACATCATTAGATATTAAGAAGTTATCTAGTAATATTACTAGTCTTAAGATAGAAGGAAGAATGAAAAGTCCATCTTATGTAGGTTTTATTACAAAGTATTATCGTAAAATACTTGATGATGACGAATTAACTACTAAGGATTTAGAAGACTTAAAGAGTATGTTTTATAGAGGTTTTACTAAAGGACATTTATTTAATGATGAAGACTTAATCAATAAAAAAAGTCCTAATCACTTAGGAAGTCATTTAGGTAAAGTTATAGATGTAAATGATGAGAGGATTAGAATAGAACTTGATAGAACTTTATTACAAGGTGATGGGATAAGATTTAGAGAAAGTAATAAAGGAATGATTGTTAATTATCTTTATGATTTAAAAGATAATCTAATTAATAAAGGAAATCCTAAACAAATAGTTGAAGTTGATAATAAAGTTAAGTTAACTAGTTTAGATGAAGTTAGAAAGACTACTGATAAATCTCTTGAAATAACAGAGTTTACTATTACTAGAAAAGTTCCTATTAATATAGAAGTGAAAGCAAAGGTTGGGGAAGTATTTACTTTAAGTTTTAGTGATTTATCTCATACTGTTACTTATACTGGTAATGTAGTAGAAAAGTCTATTAATAATCCTATATCTAAAGATAGATTAATTAATCAGTTAGAAAAACTGGGTAATACTCCATTTGTTGCAAAACATATATCTATAGATATGGATGAAGATATCTTTATTAGAATAGGGGACTTAAATATTGCAAGAAGAACTTTATCTGAAAGATTAATAGGGGAACGTCTTAATGATTATAAAGAACCTATTATTAATGAAGTAACTTTTGATAAAATAAATACTAAAGAGATAATAGATTTAGATAATTACGTGGAAATAGAAAGAAATCCTTTTAATATTAAAGATGTCTTAAAAGATAAAGGTATTGTTAGTAATCTATATAAACCAACTAGTGATGTAGTAGCATCCTATCATCTTAACGTCTTTAATTCATATACTGCTTATTACCTTTATAAGTTGGGGTATAAAGCAGTTACTTTATCAGTAGAACTTAATAATATAGAGTTAAAAGACTTAATAGAGTCTATTAGAAAAAGATTCGGTAATATTCCAATAATTATTAAAACTAAAGGCTATGTAGAAGTAATGCTTATTAAAGGTAATATCTTAAATATAGATAAAGATACTTCTTATACTTTAGTTAATGTTAAAAATGATAAATTTAAAGTATATTTTGATGGGAGATGTACTTATATTAATTCTAGTTATAATCTTGACTTGGATGAGAAAGAGTTTAATTATGATAATGTTTATTTTTACAAAAGTTAAAATAGTTTTAACTGGTTATATATGTTACAATATAAATAACTAAAGGAGGTATTAATGTATGAAAATTATAGAATTCATTATGAATAATAATAATTACTTAGAAGATTTTATAACAAGAAGTACCTATCATTCTAATGCAATTGAAGGTAGTACTCTTACTTATGCAGAAACTTATGCGATTCTTTTTAATGATAATACTTTTAAAATAAATGGTAGAGAACCAAGAGAAATATACGAAGCGATAAATCATAAGAAAGCGATGAATACTTTATTTGAAAAGCTAAACAGTAATGATTTAGAACTTAGTGAAAATTTTATTAAAAAAATTAATGAGACAATAAATCAAGATATAAAAGATACAAAAGGCTATAGAAAAGTTGGTGTTATGATTAAAGGAAGTGATGATATTCCTCCTAAACCAGAACAACTTAATAATTTAATGATGTATTTTGTTTATAATTACAATCATAATGAGACTAAAGATATATTTGAAAAAATTGCAAGCTTTCATATAGAGTTTGAACATATTCATCCTTTTGAAGATGGCAATGGTAGAACAGGAAGATTACTTATTAATTTTGAACTACTTAAAAATAATATTTCACCAATCGTTATACCTAAAGAAGAAAGAGCCAAATACTTTGAGTTATTAAGAAGTAAAGATATAACAGCTTTATCTTCATGGCTTAAAGAGTTATCAGATAAAGAAAAAGAAAGGATAGAATTATTTAGTTCTAGCAATAGCTAATTATGGAAATTAGAAAAGAATTTTATTTACCTAATAAAGGAGTTTTAAGTTTATATAATATAAGGTATTTAGAAAGTGATTTTAATTTAGTTATAAAAAACATTTCTGATAGTTTAAAATGTGAGGCTTCTAAAGAACTTTATAATTCTATTAATAGTAAATTGCCTTCATTTAAAGATAATGATTTGAAAATGATTTTTTCTGATTTAAAAACAAGAAGTGAAGAAAAGAAGGAAAAACCATTTTATATGTTTAAAGATACTATGCTAGAAGATGAATTTATAGAATATTTAATTCCTATTGATTATAATTACCAGTCTTATTTACAGTTATTTAACCAAATTAATACTAATTCTATAACTTATCAAGAAAGTCTATATGGATTTTCATTTCCTACTAATATTATTGCTTTTGATAAAATTTCTGGTTTCTTAAATAGTGATAATATAGATAAATATCGAAAGTACTTAAGGGAATATTTACAAATTTTTAATTTTGAATATAGAGAAGTTTATTCTAAAGAAAATATAATTAAAGCAGAATTAAATAGAATAATTAATAGTGATTTTAGTAATCTGTTTAGTAATAAGTATTTCCTTGAAAAACAGATAGAAGAAGAGTATTTGAGAAAAGAGGAAATGGCGAAAGTGAATGAAAGAATTCTAAAAATGGGGAGTTGAAAAGTAAAACAACAGTGAACTTGAATATATGATGGCTGAATTTGCTTGACATATTGTATGCTTTCTGTTATAATATAGCTACTTTTGGGGGAGTGATAGTATGAATATTGATTTAAAGGATATAATGAATGAGCTAAAGGATGTCATAAAGAATACAAAAAAATCCATTTTTTCCTTGGATATTCAAGTTTTTTTACTTAAATTGAGACTTGATACATTGAGGGAGCGACCTTGGGAAATAACAAATAGTAAATATGATGATACTTATGAAGAATCATTTTCTAATTTTACAACTATTTTTAAGGATTTGGATGAAATTTTTAAGACATGTGATAATTTTGATGAATTTTCCTTTGAATTAGATGAAATTAACTCTGAATTAGATAAATTTAAGTCTAAATGGAAAGATTTAATTGAAAAGTATGAAGATCTTAAAAATAAGTATTATATTAATAAAGATGAGTATGACAATATTAAAAAAGAATTTAATTCTAAAACACCAAAAAGAGTGTTAATTTATATGTCTAAAGCAATCAAATATTTTTATTGTGATAATATAAGATCTGTAATAGATTGTTTTAAAACACTTAAAGAACCTAAAGATAAAGATATTACTGACGATGATTATGTGGAGTTTTTGATAACGTCTATTATGGGAATTTACTTGCACTTTATAACATATAATGGAGAAAAAATAGAACAACTAATTGGATTAATAAATAAATTTGCTTATTTGTTTATTAATGAATACGGAACTAAAGCTGATTGTATAAAGATAAATTCGACTTTTGATTTTTCTGGTTCTTGCACAAAAGTTGTGGGAATCTAAATAAATTATAGACAAAATAAAAAC